>CABRZY010000022.1 GCA_902475475.1 uncultured Collinsella sp. | reverse complement strand
GGCTGCGGCAATGCTCACGGCGGGCGTGGTCTCATGTGTCTTCGTGCAGCCCTGGGCGCATATGCCGGCGCTCGATGCCGCTGGTATCGAGGCGCTCGCGGTGTTCGTGGTTATCGGCTCGTTTTTTGCTTACATGCTCTATATGCAGGGCGTTAAGGACATCGGCTCGGTGCGTGCGAGCCTCATCGGAACTGTGGAGCCGGTTTCGGCGACCATCACCAGCGCCGTTATGCTGGGCACGGTGTTTTTGCCGACCGACCTTATCGGCTTTGCCATGATCATCGTGATGATGTTCCTTACGGTGTAGTTGACGCCGCCGCCAAGACAGAAAAGGTGTTGTGCCGCATTTTCGCCAATTGATGTCCGTGTCTGGAGTTTAGCTGTCGATGCTCAAAATGCCATAAACTAGTAACGTTATGGACTTTTTCATTGCGACTCAATTGCGAGGATTTCTTTATGGCTGGTAATCACTTTAAGGGCAGCGATAGCGGCCGTCCTGCAGTTCCGCCGCGTCCGAACGGGGCTGGTAAGGCCGGCACGCCGGGCGACGCTGGACAGGGCGGCTCCGGTAAGCGCGTGTCCCCGGGCGAGACGGCGATGTTTACCGCTCTGTACGAGCAGTCTCAAAAGGCAAAAAAGACCGGCCGTGCAAGAGGGAATGTCTTTGCGGGCGGTGCAACCTCCGCGTCGCAGCCGAGCGGGGCTCCTTCGGCACCTGCGAACAACGCAGGTGCCGCCAACGCCGCGAATGCCGCCGGCAACGTTAATGCCGGCAAGGCCGACAACAATACTCCCTCTGCCGGTGGCGCGGGGCTTACGGGTAACCTTGGCACGATCTACACCGGCGCCTCCGAGACTGGCACGTTCGCCCGCCTGGATGATAGCGGTGCCGAGTTTGCGGGCTCGGGTTCCAAGGAAGATTATTACGATTTTGGCTTGAACTACGGTAGCGACGCTTCGTCGAGTTCGACCTCTGACGGTCTGGTCCGTCATCGCCATCGCAAGGGCGAGCGCAAAAAGCGTCACACCGGCGCCATTATTGCCGCTGTAGTCGCGGTGCTTCTCGTTGCGCTTGGCGCAAGCGGCTTTATGCTGCTTAACTCGGCAAAGACCGTAAAGAGCGAAGCGAAGGAGGCTGTCGAGATCGTCGGTGGCCTTAAGGACAAGGTCACGTCGGGCGATTTTTCGACGCTGCCTGACGACGCGAAGAAGATCGATGAACTCTGCGACAGCATGAAGGCGGAGACCTCGAGCCCGCTGTGGACGGCGGCATCGTTTATCCCGGTGTATGGCAGTGACATCAACGCAGCCCGCACCATGATTGATGCCCTGTCCGATGTCTCGAGCAACGCGCTGGTTCCCATGGCCGATAACCTCTCGCAGGCCACGCCCGGCAAGCTGTTCCAGGACGGCATGATTAACGTGTCCGCGCTGCAGGCGGTCGCCGATTCGCTTTCCAGCAGCTCGAAGGTGTTCAAGAGCGCCAACGAGAAGGTTCAGGGCATTGGCGATACTCATATTTCCCAGGTGACCGAGCTGGTCGATAAGGCCAAGGACGGCTTTGCCACCCTCAACGGCGCGGTTGACGCGGCGGAGAAGGTCGCCCCCGTCCTTCCCCAGATGCTCGGCGCCAACGGCCAGACGCGTCATTACCTTGTGCTCGCGATGAGCAATGTCGAGATCCGCGCCTGCGGCGGTTTCCCCGGTTCTCGCGGCGTGATGTCGGTGACTGACGGTAAGCTCGAACTGGGCGATTTTGTCAAAGTCGACATGATGAAAGAGCCTTTGAGCCCGCTTCCCATCACCGATGAAGAGGCAAACTTGTTCACGACCGGATGGGGCCTGACCGGATTCAACACGCTCGGATACACGATGGGCGACGTTACGATGACGCCTGATTATCCGCGTGCGGCTCAGCTTGCCAGCGATATGCAGAAGGCCATTGTCGGAGATGACATCGACGGCGTATTTGCAGTCGATCCGGTATTTTTGCAGTATATGCTCGGCGTTGTAGGCGGCACACAGCTTCCTGACGGCACCGTCGTTGATGGAAGCAACGCCGCAAAGGTGCTGCTGCACGATATTTATTGGAATTACCCGGTAGAGGAACAGGACGCCATTTTTGCGGCGGTTGCCGGATCAGCTTTTAACAAGATCGTGGACGAACTGGGCTCCAGCGATATTACTAAGATTGCTGCCGCCATCGAAAAGGGCGCTTCCGAGGGTCGCATCCTCATGTATTCGAGAAATGATGACGAGGAAAAGGCCGCGAAGGCTCTTGGAATATCGGGCGCTCTCCAAACCGATACGTCGGAGGCTCCGATTTTGGGCGTCTATGTGAACAACTACAGCTATTCAAAGATGGATTGGTTCCTCGATAAGCGAGTCACCATCGATTCTTCGGTTGAAAATGCCGATGGCTCGACGACGTATCGAGTGACCACCTCGCTCAAAAACACGATGACCCCCCAGGAGAAGGCCGAGATGCCTGGTTATTTCCAGGGCCATAACGGCATTAGCCAGGATATTGATGATGAGGTGCTGAGGCTTTATCTCTATGCTCCTGCGGGAGGCAGCATTTCGGACATTAAGACTTCGGGCTCCGGTTCTATCGAGATGAACGAAGCGACGCACGATGGCTTGAAGGTTGCATGGGGCGGTGTCCACATGCTTCTTGGACAAGACATAAAGGTCGAGTACACGGTCACGACTTCGAAGGACTCTGGGCACAAAGAGCTTAAGGTTCGTACCACGCCAACCGCTCAAACGTTCGAATAGGATAAGTAAGATATGAAGTACTTTGGCACCGACGGCTTTCGCGGTGAGGCCAACGTTGGGCTGACGGTAGAGCATGCTTATAAGATTGGCCGTTTTGTGGGCTGGTATTACGGTGTCAACCGCGAGCGCAAGGCGCGCGTCATCGTGGGCAAGGACACGCGTCGCTCGAGCTATATGTTCGAGGCGGCGCTGGTGAGCGGCCTGGTCGCGAGCGGTGCGGACGCCTATATACTGCACGTGATCCCGACGCCGGGCGTGGCACATCAGACCGTGGAGGGCTGCTTCGATTGCGGCATCATGATCAGTGCGAGCCACAACCCGTTTTGCGATAACGGCATTAAGCTCGTCAACAGCGACGGCTTTAAGATGGACGAGGACGTGCTGGAGCTCATCGAGGACTATATCGATGGCAAGAGCGAGGTGCCGCTGGCCACGGGCAACCACATCGGTGCCACGGTGGACTACATGCAGGGTCGCAACCGCTACATTGCTTCGCTCATTGCAAGTGCGAACTTTTCGCTGCAGGGCGTCAAGATCGGTATCGACTGCGCCAACGGCTCGGCTTCCTCGGTGGCCAAGCCGGTGTTTGACGCGCTCGGTGCCGACGTGCGCGTGATCAATGCCGCGCCCGATGGCTTTAACATCAACGTCGACTGCGGCTCCACGCATATGGAGCGCCTGCAGCGCCACGTGGTGGAGCAGGGCCTGGACGTGGGCTTTGCCTACGACGGCGATGCCGACCGCTGCCTGGCCGTGGACGAGCGCGGTCGCGTGGTCGACGGCGACCAGATCCTGTACGTGTGCGGCGTGTACCTGAACAAGCACGGGCGCCTCTCGGGCGGTACCGTGGTGCCGACGATCGCCAGCAACTTTGGCCTGGCCAAGTCGCTGGAGCTTGCCGGTCTGAGTGCCGTGACCAGCGGCGTGGGCGACCGTCATGTGTATGCCAAGATGCGCGAGGGCGGCTACAGCCTGGGCGGCGAGCAGACGGGCCACACGATCTTTGGCGATATCGAGCGCACGGGCGACGGCATTATGACCTCGCTGCGCGTGATGGAAGTGATTCGCGCTGAGCGCGAGACACTCTCGCAGCTCACGGCTCCGTGCAAGCTGCTGCCGCAGGCTCAGGTCGCCGTGCGCGTGGCGGATAAGGACGCCGCGCTGGGCAACATGGGCGTCCAGGCCGCCATTGCCGAGGCCGAGGCGTCGCTGGCGGGCGAGGGCCGCGTACTGGTGCGCAAGAGCGGAACCGAGTCGGTGATTCGCGTTTTGGCTGAGGCTCCGGACCAATCGGCCGCCGACGCCGCTATGAAGCGCATCGCCAACGCGCTGGAAGCTTTATAGTTACGCGGTTTTACCAAACCGCGTAACTGCTCGACGCTGCAAACGGCCCCAAGCGGCAATTTGACGTTCAATTTCAAGGGCGCGACCAGAAGGTCAGCGCCCTTTCATTTCACGTCACCTTGCCCGCTTGCCCGGCACTTGGGGACGTTCCTATTGTGCCGGCATAAAAGGAATGTCCCCAAGTGCCGGGGCTCTGGCTTAGATGAAAAAAAGGGGCGCCGCGGGTTAGATCCTGCGGCGCCCCTTTGCGTTGGCGTGTTGCCTAAGCTTTACAACTCGTAGAGCGTGGTGAACTTGTCCTGCAGGTAGCTGCAGTAGTAGCGGGCATCGAATGCCATGCCGCACGCGCCCTTGATGAGCTCCGGCGCGTCCTTGGCGCGGCCCCACTGCCAAATGTGCTCGCCGAGCCAGGCGCGGACGGGCGCCAGATCGCCGCTCGCGCAGGCGCCGGTAAGGTCGACACCGTCGCGGCACATGGCCGGCACAAACATGGCGTCGTAGGCGCTGCCCAGCGCATAGGTGGGGAAGTAGCCAAACGAGCCACCGCTCCAGTGCGTATCCTGCAGGCAGCCGTGCGTGTCGTCGGGAACGGGAATGCCAAGGTACTCGTCCATAAAGCGGTTCCAAAGCGCGGGGATGTCCCTGGCCGTTGCCTCGCCGGCAAACAGCATGCGCTCGATCTCGTAGCGCACCATAACGTGCAGCGGATAGGTGAGCTCGTCGGCCTCGGTGCGGATCAACGACGGCTGAGCGATGTTCACGGCGTGGTAGAGCGTGTCCTCGTCCACGTTGCCGTAGACCTCGGGCGCGTGGCGGCGCAGCACCTCGAGCAGCGGTCCCATAAAGGCGCGGCTGCGACCCACGGTGTTCTCGAAAAAGCGGCTTTGACTCTCGTGGATGCCCATGGAGGTGCCGCCCTCAAGACAGGTGCGCGCATAGGCAGGATTGACGCCCAGCTCGTACATGGTGTGTCCCGCCTCGTGGATGATGCTGTAGACGTTGGAGATGCAGTCGTCTTCGTAGACGTGCGTCGCGATGCGCGCATCGCCCACCGAGAATCCCTCGCTAAACGGATGTTCGGTAAAGGCAAGCGTGGTGTCGTCCAGGTCCAGGCCGACGAGCTTCATGAGGTCGAAGCTCATGGCGCGCTGAGCGGCCTCGGGCACGCGGGCGTGCAAAAAGTCTGCAGCGGGCTGCTGGCCGCGCTCGCCGATGGCGTGCACGAGCGGCACGACCGTGGCCTTGACCTCGTCGCAAAACGCGTCGAAGCTCTTGGTGGAAAGGCCGCGCTCGTACTGGTCGAGCCAAACGTCGTATGGGTCGCGCTTGGGATCCATGAGCTCGGCCTGATGCTTGAGCTGGGCGACGATTCTGTCCACATAGGGCTCAAAGCTCGCCCAGTCATTGGCCGTCTTGGCCTTGTGCCACACGGCGTCTGCCTCGCAGGTGAGCCTGGTCCAGGCCTCGGCCTCCTCGGTAGGGATGGCGCTTGCCTCGCGCTGGTCGCGGCCGAGCACGCGAATCTCGTCGAGCAGCTGCGGGTCGTCGATCTTTCCGCCGGCGACGGTCTCGCGCGCGAGAGAGCGCACGAGCTCAACGGACTTTTTGCTGGTCAGGAGTTTGTGATGTTCGCCGGCAAGGGTGCCCATGGCATCGGCGCGGGCCGCGGCGCCGTTGGCGGGGGCAATCGTCGCGCCATCGAACTCGGCAATCTTGAGCAGGTACTCGCGGGTCCACAGCTTGCCCTCGAGCTTGCGGAGCTTCTTGATGCCTTTGCTCGCCTTGGCCTTCTTATCGAATTTCTTTCCCATACCTATATCCTTGATCTCACAGACCGGACGCCACGGGTGGGCGTGCGGCCAGTTTGCACAGCTACCTGCCTTGTACCCAGTGCGAACAAAACGGAACGCGGCGATATGCTCGCAGAATGTGTTATCCTATAGCCCAATGCGTTGACGGAGAGGGTTTGCCCGCCGCGTCGCCGGCAAGAGAGGGAAGGTCATGGGCTGCAAGCCTTCCTGCGGTGGCAAGGGCCAAGCGTTCACTCCCGAGCAGCGACCTCAACGGGCGCGCGGCCGGCGGCGGCGATGTCCCCAGTAGGGAAGCCGTGAGCCTCGCGACAAGGGGCAAAGAGTGGGCACGGCGGGCCAGACATCCGCCGGGTCAAACAAGGTGGTACCGCGGAATTCAACCGTCCTTGGGCAATGCAAATGCCCGAGGACGGTTTTTTGTTACCGAACCGGGCCGCGTTTTCGCAACGTCAGACGGCGGCAGCCGCCTCGGCAAGCGGGGAGCGCGAGAGACGAAAGGGAAGACATGAGTCTGATTGATGATCTGGTCAAACTCGAGGAAGAGGCCAAGGAGCTCGTCGCAGGCGCCGACGACGCTGCCAAGCTCGAGGCCGCGCGCGTTGAGCTGCTCGGCCGCAAGGGCCGTATCACCGGCCTGATGCGCATGATGGGCAAGCTCGCCCCCGAGGATCGTCCCATGATGGGCAAACGCGCCAACGAGATGCGCCAGCTGATCGAGGGCATGCTCGACGAGCGCACCACCGAGATGAAGGCCGCCGCCCTCAAGCACGCACTCGAGCACGAGGCCGTCGACATCACGCTGCCGGGCATCCGTCCGCAGATCGGTCACCAGCACCTGATCAAGCAGATCATCGAGGAGGCCGAGGACATCTTCTGCGGCATCGGCTACACCGTCGAGTCCGGCCCCATGGTCGATACCTCCTACTACAACTTCACCGCGCTCAACGCGCCCATGGATCACCCGAGCCGCTCGGCTCGCGACACGTTCTATGTGGTTGACAACAACCCCGGCAGCGTCGCGCATCCCGAGGCTCACGCTCACGGCGAGTCCGACGTGCTGCTGCGCACCCAGACCTCGGGCGTGCAGATCCACACCATGGAGTCGCAGAAGCCGCCCATCTACATGATCTGCCCGGGCACCGTCTACCGTCCCGACACGGCCGACGCCTGCCACCTGCCGCAGTTCAACCAGATCGAGGGCCTGGTCGTCGACGAGGGCATCACCTTTGGCGATCTTAAGGGCACGCTCGACTACTTTGTTAAGTGCATGTTTGGCGAGGATCGCAAGACGCGCTATCGCCCGCACTTCTTCCCCTTCACCGAGCCTTCCTGCGAGGTGGACGTGAGCTGCCACGTGTGCGGCGGCAAGGGCTGCAACTTCTGCAAGCACAGCGGCTGGATCGAGATCCTGGGCTGCGGCATGGTCGACCCCAACGTCCTGATCAACTGCGGCATCGACCCCGAGAAGTACACCGGCTTCGCCTTTGGTATTGGCGCCGAGCGCGTCGCGGCACTGCGCTACGACCTGCCCGACCTGCGCACGTTGATGACTGGTGACATGAGGTTCTTGAACCAGTTCTAGAACGCTTTCTTCTTAGTTGCAGTTTCCGGCTCAAAGCCGCATTTATGAAAGGAGACCAGTTATATGCGTGTTTCTTACGACTGGCTCAAGACCATGATCGATATTCCGGAGGATCCCAAGACCCTTTCGGACGAATATATCCGTACCGGCACCGAGGTCGAAGCGATCGACACCGTGGGCGAGTCCTTCGACCACGTGGTGACCGCCAAGGTGCTCACCAAGATCCCGCACCCCGATAGCGACCACATGTATGTGTGCTCGGTCGACGTGGGCGACAAGAACCTCGACGCCGACGGCAATCCCGCTCCGCTGCAGATCGTCTGCGGCGCGCAGAACTTCGAGGCCGGCGACCACATCGTCACGGCCATGATTGGCGCCGTGCTTCCCGGCGACGTCAAGATCAAGAAGAGCAAGCTTCGCGGCGTCGTGTCCATGGGCATGAACTGCTCCGCGCGCGAGCTCGGCCTGGGCGGCGACCACTCCGGCATCATGATCCTGCCCGAGGATACGCCCTGCGGCATGCCGTTTGCCGAGTACGTGGGCTCGAGCGACACCGTGCTCGACTGTGAGATCACGCCCAACCGTCCCGACTGCCTGTCCATGATCGGCATGGCCCGCGAGACCGGCGCCATCTTCGACCGCGATTTCCACGTTGAGCTGCCCGCCATCAAGGTCGAGACCGGCCGCGCGACCGACGACGAGCTTTCCGTCGAGATCGCCGACGAGGGCCTGTGCGACCGCTACGTTGCCCGCATCGTGCGCAACGTCAAGGTCGGCCCGTCGCCCGACTGGATGGTCAAGCGCCTCAACGCCCTGGGCGTGCGCCCGCACAACAACATCGTCGACATCACCAACTACGTGATGATGCTCACCGGTCAGCCGCTGCACGCCTTTGACCTGGACACCTTTGCCGAGCGCGATGGCCACCGTCGTGTGGTGGTTCGTGCCGCCCAGCAGGACGAGAAGTTCACGACGCTCGACGGCGAGGAGCGCGTGCTCGACGCCGGCATGGGCCTCATCACCGACGGCGAGCGCCCCGTGGCGTTGGCCGGCGTTATGGGTGGCATGGATTCCGAGATCGAGGACGATACCGTTGACGTGATGGTCGAGAGTGCCTGCTTCAACGCCGGCCGCACCTCGCACACCAGCCGCGACCTTTCGCTGATCTCCGACGCCTCCATTCGCTTTGAGCGCCAGGTTGACGAGACCGGCTGCGTGGATGTTGCCAACGTTACCTGCGCGCTGATTGAGGAGATCGCCGGCGGCGAGGTCGCTCCCGGCTATGTGGACGTGTTCCCCGCGCCCAAGACCATCGACAGCATCAAGCTGCGCCTGGCCCGCGTGCACGCCATCTGCGGTGCCGACATCGAGTCCGACTTTATCGAGCGCTCGCTCACCCGCCTGGGCTGCACCGTCGAGCGCGACGGCGAGGACTTTATGGTCACGCCGCCGAGCTTCCGTCCCGACCTGCCGCGTGAGATCGACCTGATCGAGGAGGTCCTGCGCCTATGGGGCATGGGCCGCGTCACGGCGACCATTCCGGCTGCCAAGAACCACATCGGCGGTCTGACCCGCGAGCAGAAGCTCACTCGTAAGGTCGGCGAGATCCTGCGCGCCTGCGGCCTCAACGAGACCACGACCTTTGGCTTTGCCGCCCCGGGCGACCTGGAGAAGATCGGCATGTCCACCGAGGGCCGCGGTTGCCCCGTGGTGCTCATGAACCCGTTGGTCGCCGAGCAGACCGAGATGCGTCGCTCGCTGCTTCCGGGCTTGCTGCAGTCCGTGGCCTACAACGAGGCCCACGGTACGCCCAACGTGCATCTGTACGAGGTCGGCAGCCTGTTCCACGGTCGCGAGAACGCCAGTCTGCCCAAGGAGACCAAGTCCGTGGCGGGCGTGCTTTCGGGCCAGTGGAGCGAGCAGTCTTGGAGCATGAAGTACCGTAAGCTGCGTTTCTTCTTTGGCAAGGGCATCGTTGAGGAGCTGCTTGCCCAGCTGCGCATCGAGAAGGTTCGCTTCCGTCCCGTCGAGGGCGAGAGCTATGCCTTCCTGCAACCGGGTCGTGCTGCCGAGGTGCTCTCGGGCGGTACCGTGCTGGGCTGGGTTGGCGAGATCCACCCCAAGGCGCGCGAGGCCATGGGCATCGACGAGGTCGTCGTTGCCTTTGAGCTCGACTTGGACAAGCTGATCAAGGGCGCCCGCAACCAGGAGAACTACCGTGAGTTCTCGCAGTACCCGGCCGTTGAACACGACCTTGCTATCGTGGTCGACAACACTGTGACCTGCGAGGATCTTGAGCGTCGTATTACGAGTGCCGGCGGCAAGCTGCTCGAGGGCGTGCGTCTGTTCGATGTCTACCGCGATCCGGTCCGCATCGGAGCGGGCAAGAAATCCATGGCCTTTGCGCTTACGTATCGCTCCGACGACCACACGCTTACCAGCGAAGAGGTCGAAAAAGCGCACCAGAAGATCGTCACCAAGGTGTGCAAGGGCGTAAACGGCGAGGTCCGCGGCTAGGATTTGCGCTGGGGTATGGGTTGGTGGTGGCTGCTGCCGAATCCTACGTGACTGCTATGCCCGGTATAAGGCGCTGCTGAGTCTGCATATATGACACGCGCATTACATAACGGCGTGCTGCTTTGTCGGCAGTGCGCCGTTTTGCTATGATAGCCCGCGGCGTGTTACGAATCTGACATTACGTAACACTGGCAAGGTGATTCAAGCGGCGTTGCAATTCCGTGCGCCGATAACCGGGAGGCGTACATGCACATTCCAGATAATTATCTGTCCCCGCAGACCGATGCCGTCATGGCGGTGGCGATGGTGCCCGTTTGGGTCCACTGCATCAAGAAGGTGCGCGCCACGCTCGATCGCGAGCACATGGCTTTCCTGGGCATCTGCGCCGCATTCTCCTTCTTGCTCATGATGTTCAACGTGCCGCTGCCCGGCGGCACCACGGGTCACGCCGTCGGCGGCGCGCTCATCGCGCTGCTGCTAGGCCCCGAGGCCGCGGCCATCGCGGTTTCGGTCGCGCTGGCGCTGCAAGCGCTGCTGTTTGGCGACGGCGGCATCCTGTCCTTTGGCGCTAACTGCTTTAACATGGCCTTCGTGTTGCCGTTTGCCGCAGCCATCGTGTTCCGCGCGCTTAACAGCCGTTTGCACGACAAGAGCTGGGGCACCTCGGTTTCGGCCATCGTAAGCGGCTGGGTCGGCCTGTGCCTGGCGGCCCTGTGCGCGGCAATCGAGTTTGGCATTCAGCCGATGCTCTTTACCAACGCTTCGGGCGCGCCGCTGTACTGCCCCTTCCCGCTGTCCGTGGCTATTCCTGCCATGTTGATCCCGCATATGCTGGTTGCCGGCGTGATCGAGGGCGTTGCGACGGCCGCCATCTACGGCTTTATCAAGAAGACGGCACCGGGCGTTATCGTCGGGGCCGAGGCCGTCGATGGCCAGCTTGCCGGCGATGGTACTGCCAAGAAGACTTCCCTGATTCCCACGCTCATTCTGGTTGCCGTGCTTGTCGTGGCTACGCCGCTCGGCTTGCTTGCCACCGGTGACGCATGGGGCGAGTGGGACGCCGAGGGCGCCGCGACCGCCGTTCAGGAGGCTGGTGACGACAGTCTGCAGGCTTCGGTCGGCCTCGATACCCCGACCTTTGCCGACGCTCTGCCCACGGGCGATTATCTGCAGGCCTATTCCGAGGAGCAGGGCCTTGGCTTTGCTGGCCAGGCCGCGATGTATATTCTTTCGGGCGTGATTGGCGTGGCGGTGCTTACCATCGCGTTCCGCCTGGTCTCGCTGACGGTCAAGGAAAGCGGTGCTCATGGCAATAGCCGAGCTGCCTAGCTGGCTTGCGGTCGAGCAGCGTTATGAGCCCGTGGGGGCTCGGCATCGTGTGATGCAAAAGAACGTTTTGCATCTGGCGAGCCTGCTTGAGCGGGTTCGCCTGGGTGGAGGCGCGCACCAGGGCGGGTCGATGGTCGACCGCGCCCTTTCTTGTGTTTCGGCTCCGGTGCGCCTGCTGGGGATGTTCGTTTGCGTCCTGTGCGTGTGCCTGACACAGAGCCCGCTGTACCTCATGTTGATGGCGGCTATCGCGCTGGTGCTCGTTGCCGTGCGCCCCGTACGCGGGCTGCGGGCAACCTTTGTGCCGGCGCTTGGCGCCACGGGGCTTGCGGTGGTTCTGGCGTTGCCCGCCTTGCTGCTGGACGCTTCTGCTGTGGGCGCCATGCTCAAGATCGCGCTCAAAACCTTCATTAATGTGTCGCTGGTGCTGGGTGTTTCGTGGACGCTCACCTGGAGCCGCATGTCGGCGGCGCTCAAAATGTTGCACCTGCCCGACGAGGTCATCTTTACGTTTGATATGGCGCTCAAGCACGTCGAGGTGCTGGGTCGCACGGCGCACAATTTGTGCGAATCGGTCATGCTGCGCAGCGTTGGCCGTGCGCCTGAGAGATTTTCGCGTACCGACTCGGTCGCGGGTATCATGGGCATGACGTTTATCAAGGCGATGGAATGCAGCCGCGCGATGGACGAGGCTATGCTTTGCCGCGGCTTTGCCGGTGCGTATCCGGCGCCCGCGCGCGCCGGGTTTGGCTGGCGCGATGCGGTCTATGCGGCCGGCGTGGCGCTGCTGGCGGTGTTGTGCGCCGTGCTGTAGGCGCTGCTGGTTCCGGCTGGGGATGCAAATGGGGAAGGGCGACGTTTTGACGATCGATATGAATAGTGCGGCGGGCACGAACGGTGCGGGCGGCGCCGAGGTCGCGCCGCTCATCGAGCTGCGCGACGTGGTGTTCTCCTATGCGGGGCATACGGTTGTCGATGGTGTGTCGCTGCAGGTCGATCGTGGTGAACTCGTTGCCCTGCTCGGTCCCAACGGCTGCGGTAAGACGACGATTATGCGTCTTATTAACGGCCTTGAACTCGCGGACGCAGGGGCATACCTGTTTGACGGGCACGTGATCGATGCGGCGTTTCTAAAGGATTCTGCGGCCGCTCAGCGTTTTCATCAGCGCGTGGGCTTTGTGTTCCAGAATGCCGACGCCCAGCTGTTCTGCGCTACGGTGGGCGAGGAAGTTGCTTTTGGTCCCGCGCAGATGGGACTGCCGGCAGACGAGCTCGACCGTCGCGTGCACGATGCCATGAGGCTGTTCCAGGTTGCCGACCTTGCCGACGCCTCTCCCTATCAGCTCTCGGGCGGGCAAAAGAAGCGCGTTGCGCTGGCTGCGGTGGTGTCGATGAACCCGGATATCCTGGTCCTCGACGAGCCCACCAACGGACTTGACGAGGATTCATGCGACATCGTGGTCAACTTCTTGCTGGCCTACGTCGCGGCGGGTAAGACGGTCTTGATGAGCACACATCACCAGGATTTGGTGCGACGCCTGGGTGCCCGTGCAATCTATATCGATCGATATCACCATGTGGTCGAGGCGCCTTCGCCGTCGTATGAAACCGAAAGCGGTGCTACGGACTAGTTGCTGCGTAGAGCGTGCGTAGCCGCCCGCGCGGCTTCGCCGTGATGGTATAGTTATCCAGGTTTTTTATGGGGGTGGCTATGCCAAGCTGGAACATTCATATCGCTCAGACGGAGCGTTTGCTGGAGCGCACTGGTGCGCTTGCCAATAGCGTGCGCGACCGCAATGCCTTTTTGTTTGGCTGCGTGGTTCCGGATATCTTCGTGGGCTATATGGTCCCTGGCATCGCCGATCCCATCCCGTACCGCATTACGCACTTTGCAAAGCCCGAGCCTATCCCTAAGCCTCGTGAGCATGAGTTCTGGGATACCTATGTGGCACCGTTGCTTAAAAGCTCGCCCACTGGCGCGCCAGCCGCGGCGACCTCGATTATCGAGGAGCGCGAGCGACTGAATCGCGTGCACTATCCCCAGCGCTACAAGGATGCCGAGCCGGTTGCCGGTCCCGGCGCTCGTGAGTTCTCGCTTGCGTCCGAGGACGTGGCTCAGTCGTTGCTCGATTTGACACTGGGCGTCTGGTCGCATCTGGTGGCCGATACCGTATGGAATACGCGCGTGAATCAGTACCTGGAGGCGCACGGCGGCAAGCCGTGCGAGGAGTTCCGCATTAAAAAGCAAGGCGACTTTGACTGGTTCGGCAAGACGCTCGGCATTGTTTCCATCCCGCGTGCGACCGATCGCCTGTATACCGCTGCGACGCGTTTTGGGCAGTATCCCATCCATAAAGAATATGTGCTCAAGACCATCGGCGTCATGCACGAGATTGTACGCGAAAACCCCGGTGAGCCCGACCATCCGCCATACCGCCTGCTGACCGAGGAATTCTTCGACGCGACGTTTACCGAGGTCATCGAGCTAACCGAGGCGGGTTTTGCCGCCCGTGTCGAATCGCCCGATGTGCCTGCGCTGCCCCTGATTGCTAGCTGCTAGCTGGCCGGCCCGGCAGTGAATAGCTCAACCCAATCGACAAGTAGCTCTTGCCGTAAGGTATCTTCGGCAATGCGCTCCTGTTTGGTCTTTGGGATGTGGGGAAGCCCGGCCTTTTTATGGATGAGCTCGGCTATGTGGTCGAAGCTCTTCTTCTCCTTGATATGGTCATAGGTAATTTGGATGACGTCGTAGCCCATGCTTGTGAGCGCGGTGGCGCGCTCGGCATCGGAGAGGCTCGCGGCTTCGCTGTCGTGGGCAGAGCGGCCTTGGCATTCCAGAATGACGCCCATGCTGTCGGTGGCGCTTTCGATGAGGATATCGGCGTAGCAGCAGGTTTTGTCATACAGCGAACGTGCGGCTTCACTGAGCGGGATGCGCGCGTTGTTGGCGATCTCGATGCCCTGGCCGCCCTCGTCGCGGGGGAGCGAGATAAGCAAGGAGGTCTGCACTTCGAAGGGCGAGGCGGCCTGCCCCGTCATGTGCTCGGCCGCCCAGCGCAGTTGTTTGACGCCGCGCAGGCCTGCGGCTTGCTTGGCGAACGCGGCGATATCCGTTGCGGTAAGAAGCGGCGTGCGCTTCCACAAGTTGGTGTCATTGCCCTTGGTGTCGTTAACTCGCTCCCAGCCGCAGTTGGGTGGAATGAACTTAAGCGAAATAGCTTCATCGAGTTGTTGTTGCGTTCGCTCGCAGGGCTTAAACACTGCAAAGGAGCCGCACATCTCGTAGCACGCCATGAGCAACTGGTTGCGTGAGACCTGCGTGGCAAGGCTGAGCAGCGTGAACTCCGGTGAAGTGACATCAAATCCATGTTCAGTCTGCCTAAACGACCCCGGAGGTGGTTCTTGGGTCAGGAGGTGCGATTTAAACAGGCTTCGCGACCCGGATTGTGCCCGAGTGAATACAAGCCTGTGAAGTGGTGCGTGAAGCAGGTCTTTTACAACTGCATGACTTCCGAGGCCACAACATCTGCGATCCATATTGCCAAGGCTAATGGCGGGGTAAAGGCCTAATACCTGCGGCGGGATGCGGTAGTAGTTAAAGGCGGATTGCCCACAAAGCGTCAGGTCCATAATGCCCTCCTGGCCGAAATCATCTCTTTGAAGCGAGTGATGCCAGCGTCAATCCGGAAGTATGCGGCAAAATCTGAACCCTATGAGCGGACCTGGCTTTTGAGGCTAGTTTATCAGGCATTTTGTTGCGAAAAAACAGGGTGTGCTCGGAGGTTCCAGAATTTGCCGCATACTTCCGAAAACCAGGTCGATTTGGTTCTTGCTAAAACGATTTATCAGCCCTGTGTGAGGTGTGGGTTTGCCACCGGGCGAACACTTTTAGCGCTTGGGGCTTTATTTTTGGCTCTGTTAGACCAGGATTGACATTCCGCCCCGTCATCTTCTTGCGATTGCACA
>CABRZY010000021.1 GCA_902475475.1 uncultured Collinsella sp. | reverse complement strand
TCAATAATATAATGCAAGTATTTTTAGAACATTTCTAGCCTTGATACGACGAAGCCTTGGGCGGCGTCTTGCCCTTCAAGACCTTGTGATAGTAGTCATAGGTCAGCGGGGCCTCGTCGCTCAAGCGCTCGGCATCCTCAACCTCGCCGATAAACAGCAGATGCGTGCCCACGTCAACAGTGTCAATCAAACGGCAACTAAACAAGGCCGCCGCATGCTCGGGAACATAGGGCATGCCCAGTGCGGTCTCGCGCGTCTCGTACTTAGCAAATTTGTCATAGTCGCTGCTGGTACGGAAGCCAAAGTTGCCGATATAGAGCATATCGGCCGTCTGATCGATCACGGTCAGCGCAAAGGCCTTAGCCGATGCGATTACGCCGGACGTGACATTTTCCTTGTTCACGGCAATCGAGATGCGCGGCGGGGCGGATGTCACCTGCACCGCTGTGTTGATAACGCAGCCGGCACGCAGCCCGTCCGCCGCGGCGCTCACCACGTACAGGCCACTCGGCATGGTAAAGAACGCAGTTTTGTCCATAACGATCACTCCCCTAGCTCGGGTTGGAACCTCATGGATGTATGTACCCACAAAAAAGGCGGCACCCATAACGGACGCCGCCTTTGAGACATATGTGTCAGAACAGTAAGAAAGATGAGACGCCCGCAGTTGCGGTGAAATAGGGACTGAATAGCCCCTCAAACAGGCAAAACAGTCCGTATTCCACCGCAACTTATACAGAGTGCCTAGCGGTTGCGTTCCTTAAGGGCGCGGTCGATCTCGCGTTGGACATCACGCTTGGCCATGTCCTCGCGCTTGTCGTAGAGCTTCTTGCCGCGACCCAGACCCAGCAGCAGCTTTACGCGGCCGTCGGTATTAAAGTAGAGCTCCAACGGAACCAGCGCATAACCACGGTTGCGAAGTTTGCCGTCAAGAAAGTCGATCTCCTTGCGGTGCAGCAGCAGACGACGCCGACGGTCGGGATCGCGATTCCACACGCCACCATGGCTATAAGGGTGGATATGCAGTCCGACGAGCCAGCACTCGCCGCCACGAATCAGCGCAAAAGTGTCAGTGATCTGACAGGCGCGCTCGCGAATCGACTTGACCTCGGTGCCGCTCAGCTCAATACCGCACTCAAACGTCTCATCGATAAAGTACTCGTGATGTGCCGAGCGATTCTTGGAAATGAGTTTGCGCTCGCGCTTACTGGGCATCGCCGGCCTCCTTGGCTCCATCGGCGTTTGAGCCCGCAGTCTCGCGCTTTGCCTTGCGCTCGGCATTGAGCTCGGCATCGCTCTCGCGCACCAGTTTGATAATCGCCGCGCAGGCCTCCTCGCCCACCAAGTCGCGAGCACGTACCGTCAGGCGCGTCGCCTCCTGCTTGTCGCCGTCGCTTGCAGCATCGGTCGCGCACATAATCAGGCAGATGGCAATCTCGGCCGAAGGCGAGGTCGGCACGCCTTGCAGGGCCAATTCACCCATCACGTGGTCGTCGCTCTCATCAGCGGCATCCGGATAGGTGGTATGGATCTTGTTGAGCAGGCGCGTCGTATGCGCATCGTTGGGCGCCAGGCGCAGCGCCAGACGCGCGCAGCCCACGGCAGCCGAAACGTTCTCGGTCTCGGGCTCCAAGAAGTACTGGCCTAGATTGGCGTAAGCGCGGGCGGCGCACTTGCCATCGCTTGCACGCTCCAGCACCGAGAACGAGAGCGATGCCCATTCCTGCTTGTCCTCGAGTGCGCGGAACAGCTCGGCCAAATCCAAGCGATAGTTGCAGTTCATGGGGTCCCAACGCACAGCCTGCATCAGGGCATTACGAGCGCTCACATAATCCTGCTGGCGAATGTAGGCAAAAGCCATATCAGAGTACAGGCGGTCAAACGGCACCTCGACCTGCACGAGCTCGCGCGGATCCTTCTCCACGCGGCGATAGGCCAAGCGCTCAAACTTGCTATCGAAGCTAAAGTATTGACGCTTCTCCTCCGTCTTGCACTCAGCGTCGATATACTCCTCGGCGAGCTCCACCAGACGCTCCAGCAGCGGCGTCGCCGTAGCCAGGTCGCCCTGCGCCAGATAGTTCTCGGCATACGTGATGTCTTGCAAGCTGATGGGCAGATCCATGGCTACTCCTCGATCTGAGCGAAACACGGCAGGCGCCGTATATACGGTCAATACACAAAACCCGGGTCTCTTACGAGGCCCGGGCGTTCAATTTTGGTAGCCCGTACCAGATTCGAACTGGTGATCTCCGCCTTGAGAGGGCGGCGTCCTAAACCGCTAGACGAACGGGCCATATGTAGCAAATGCAATGGCTGGGATGGAGGGAGTCGAACCCCCATTGACGGAACCAGAATCCGCTGTCCTGCCATTAGACGACATCCCAATGACTGCATCGCTGCGCTCGGCTGTGCCTTTGCGCAAGAAAGAAATATACGGGAAGTCTCGCCGTGACGCAAGCCCCAATTTTGACTTTTTTGAAATTCAGTCAAATTGGCCTAATTTAGTCCAACCCGTGAAGGACCTGTGAAGCCGACCGCTGTACACGAAGGGCAAAACGCCGCGAGCGGTAGCCGTCAACCGTTGGCAGATTCTACCGTGAAAACGATAGCACCAGGCAACACAATCGAAGTATCAATGATCGCGTAGATATCGAGGCGCCATGGACGAAGAGCTTGATTACCTATGGGAGACCCTGGGCCTTGAGATCACTGCCGACCTTTGGCCCGAACGGGACAAAATCCATCCCACACTGCGCCCCGCCATTACTGTGGTGCAGGCAAAATACCGCCGTGCATCCTTTTTGATCATGCGGATGTCATGGCACGCGGGACTCCCCGACCTTAAGCGAATCCAGGCAAGCCTCGTCGAGTTGTCCGGCATGCCAACCGTCATATCCGAGGCGCACCTGGAGCAGCGCCAGCGCGAGCGACTGCAACAGCAGCGGATTCCCTTTATCTGCCCCGGCGTTCAGGCATATCTGCCCTTTATGGACGAGGAGTACTGGAGCGGCAAGCCCAACAAGCACGTAAAGGTCTACGATCCGCACGAATGGGCACAGCTGGCGGACTGACTGAGGCAGGCCCGCCGACGGAAAGTGCATCCCATTCTGGAAGCGAATTCCGGGTCGCACTTTCCGCAGCCGCTACAGCAACGCCTCGGCCCAAGCCGCTTCCCTAAAGCCGGGAATCGCAAAGTCGTCGCCCACCAGCAGCGGACGCTTGACCAGCATGCCGTCGGTCGCCAGCAGCTCGTAGCACTCCCGATCCGTCATGCCCGCATCCAGACGCGCCTTCAGGCCCAGCTCTCGATATTTCATGCCCGACGAATTAAAGAAACGCCGCACCGGCAGCCCCGAACGAGCAATCCAGGTCGCAAGCTCATCAGCCGTGGGATTGTCCAAAACGATATCGCGGTCGATGTACTCTACCCCATGTTCGTCCAGCCATGCCTTGGCCTTCTTACAGGTCGAGCACTTGGAATATTCAACAAACAGTACGGTCATGGGAATCCTCCGAATATAGATCGGCCAACGCAGGCACACGCCACACGAGGCGCCTTCGTATGATGGGCCAATTGTAGCCCGCGGGTCACACGTTAAACGAACCGTACCCCGAATCCGCGTTTGATGAACGGCAGCAGTTCCATTGCCTCGGGCGTGATATGGCCCGCAACGTTCATGCGCTCGTCACCGGGAAGATCGACCCGCGCAATCTCAAGCTCGCCTTCGTAGCGCCCATATCCGCTATTGCTCACAGCGATCGACCCCGCCTTTCGCGGCAGGCCGGCTCCGGCATCCGTCGGCACGGAATCCGGCTTAAGCGTCGTACGTGACTCCTGAGACCTAAAGATGAGGACGCTCGAGTCGGGTCGGTCGTGATGAATCTGCCCGCGCACATAGGCATAACTGAGCTCAAGCTCGCATTGCAGGTCCACGTATCCGGCGGAAACTTGAGCAAACTGCGCCCAGCCCGCATCGGAAAGATCGGGGTCGCCGACCAACACAATGTCGCAATCGGCGCCATGTGCAAGCTCAAGCATATTGAGGGCAACCTTTGACGCGCGACCGCGCTGCGCCTCGACCGTCGGCAGTCCCTCGAATACCGGCCCGCGAACGTTAGCATCACCCGGCACAAAAGCCATGATTTCGAATCCAAGCGCCGCAAGACGAAGATTCACCCGAGCAATGTCCTCCAGAGCTAAACCGGTATAAGGCTTGGGGTAAAAATTGTGGCAGGCGGCAAAACGAGTCACATCGGCACCGGCCTCACGCCACGATGCGATTTCATCAGAACTCACTGTCGATGCATTGACCACAATGCGAAATACACCGGACAGCTCCGCGACCCGCTGGGCGCTAAAGCCATAGTCCAAACGAAGGTATTCCAACCCCAGATCGCGCAAGTCCTCGATGCGCTCAAGCCCGAGCAAATCGCACGTGCGAGGCCCCACATCGGCAATGAGCGCAATGCCGCGGGCGGAAAGCAGCGACAGCACATGACGGACCTTATCGGCATACGCCGCTCCCCCATCCTCGGGAATATGCAGCGAGGTGAACGCATAGCGCGCACCCGCCGCGGTACCACGTTCAATCGTCCGCTCAATATCCTGCAGAGGGCTGGAAAGATAAATCGAAATACCCGTTTTCACGCTTCAACGCTCCTTTAAAAAAGGCCGGCGGAGCAGCTAGCCCCGCCGGCACAACCATAGCATCAAGAAATCTGCCGCGCGCCGCGAGCCCCGAGCAACACGGCTCGCGATATCAAACTACTCGCCAAAGAACTCGTTGATCTTCTGCTCGTCGACGCCAAAGAACCACGTCAGGACAAAGCCGGCGGCATAGGCAAGCAGCATAGCGGCAACGTAGCCGAGCTGCTGGCCAGGAACGACGATCAGCAGGCCAAACAGACCGGAAACGCCCTGAGAAACCGTGCCGATGTGAAGCAGCGCCGCGAGCGCGCCGCCAAATCCGGCACCCAGGCAGGCCGTCACAAACGGACGAACGAGCGGCAGCGTAACAGCATACATCAGAGGCTCGCCCACACCCAGGATTCCAACGGGAATGGACTCTGCGACGTACTTCTTGAGCTTGGCGTTCTTGGTCTTAAAGTACAGCGCCAAACCGGCACCGACCTGGCCGCCGCCAGCCATCATAAGGATGGGAAGCAGGTAATTGATGCCCTTGGTAGCACCGTCGGGATCGTTGAGCATAGCGTGGATCGGCGTGAGCGCCTGATGCAGGCCGACGGAAACCAGCGGCAAGAAGCCTGCCGACAGGATATAGCCGCCCAGGACGCCCAGCTTCTCGAAGATAAAGGTCAAAACGCTAAAGATGGCAGTCGTCAGCCATGCGCCAACCGGCTGGATGACGAGCATCAGAGCAAAGGCGCCGATGATGAGCACCAGCAGCGGGGACAAGAACGTGTCGAGTGCGTTGGGCATAATCTTGCGAATCTGACGCTCCATCCAGGCAAAAAATGCGCCAGCGATGAGAGCCGCGATCATGCCGCCCGCTGCGGGGTTGTACTGCGCATTGGTGAGCGGCAGCAGAATGGCAGTGGCAGGATCAGCCGCGCCAGGCGCAAGCAGGGGCATGGCACTGTTGGCGATGCACATCATGCCGGCGATGCCGCCCAGCGCAGCGGAACCACCAAACTCACGTGCCGCGTTATAGCCCACCAAGATGGGCAGATAGGCAAACAGGGCCCAGCCCATGGAACGAATGCCCTGGTACCACCACTCGCCTGCAAGCGCGCCTGCCGTCGAAACGTTAATGACGTTGCAGATACCGTTGATGAGGCCAGCCGCAATGATGCCGGGAAGCAGGGCGACGAAGACATTGGAAATCTTCTTGAGGAAGGCCTGAACCGGCTTAGACTCGTACTTGGCCTTCTGCGCGGCCTTGTTTGTGGCCGCAGCGTCAACCACGCTCTCATCGGCAACGCCTTTCGCAAGGCCAGTGAGCTTGGAGAACTCCTCGAGCACCTTATTCACCTTGCCCGGACCCAGCACGATCTGCATCGTGTCGTCCTCGACCAGGCCCATCACGCCGTCGAGTGCCTTAATGCCCTCCGTGTCGACGTTGCCCGCGTCTTTGACGGTCACGCGCAGGCGCGTCATGCACGCCGCGTTTGCCAGCACGTTGTCTTTACCGCCCAAAAGGTCCAGCAGCTTTTGGGCCAGCTCTTTGTTCGTCATAACTCCTCCTTGTATTGGGTATCTCGTCTGGATGTCATATCAGCTCACGCCGCGCACCTATTGGGCATCGGCATTGCTCTTCTCATGGCCACTCACCGCAGCACGGACATGGCCTCGCGCCCGCTCAAGAGCTACCGTAGCCTGCTCGGCATCGCAGTCCAACAGTACCGAGACAATAGCGGTTTTTACGTGGCCGCCGGCATCTGCAAGCGCCTGAACGGCGCGCTCGCGCGTGCAGCCGGTCGCCTCCATCACGATGTTCTGGCCGCGCACCACCAACTTCTCGTTCGTTTGCTGCACATCGACCATCAGGTTTTGGTATACCTTGCCAATCTTGACCATGGCACCGGTCGAAATCATGTTGAGAATGAGCTTTTGAACCGTTCCCGCCTTGAGCCTCGTTGAGCCGGTCAGCACCTCGGGACCGGGCACAGGCTCAATGGCAAGATCTGCGCTCTCCCCGATCTTCGACCCTTGGTTGCAGGCAATTGCAATGGTCTTGCACCCAGTTGCCTTGGCGTACACAAGGCCGCCCACCACATAAGGAGTACGACCGCTTGCCGCCAGGCCAACGACAAGATCCTTGTCCGAGAGTCCACGCTCTCGCAGGTCGTTCGCGCCAAGCTCATCGCTGTCTTCGGCACCTTCGACAGCCTTGATAAACGCCGTCTCACCTCCGGCAATGAGCCCGACAATCAGATCGGGTGACACGCCAAACGTGGGCGGACACTCCGAAGCGTCGAGTACGCCCAGACGACCGCTGGTGCCTGCGCCCATGTAAAAGACGCGCCCGCCGCGCTCGAGTGTCTCAGCAGCCCAGTCGATTGCTATGGCAACCTGGGGCAACACTTTCGTGACCGACTGGACGGCACGAAGATCCTCATCGTTCATCGTCGTGACGATTTGCAGCGATGTCATCGTATCGAGGTCCATTGACCTTTGGTTACGCTGTTCGGTCGTGAATTTTGTTAAATCGAGCATTTCATTCACCTCATCTTTCCTGTTTCTCGATGTAGTTTTGCTTTATGACATGCGTCGCCCGTTCGTAGTCGCTGGCAACGTAAGCAGCGTACAGGGCATCGACAACCATAAGCTGGGCCATACGCGAAGCCATGGCACCGCTGCGGACCAAGGGTTCACTCGCAGCGACGCCGAGCACGGCATCGGCCATGGTGGCAAGCTTGGATGATCCATCTACTTTGGTAACGGCCACAACGGGACAGTTGTGGCGTTGAGCCTCGGCGGTGCAGTCCAGCACCTCTTGCGTCAAGCCCGAGTAGCTAAAGGCGATTGCCATATCGCCCTCATGCATGTTCTTGGCACATAAGAGCTGATCATGCCAGTCGTCGTACAGATGGCACTCTTTGTCGACACGCATGAGCTTTTGCGCCAGGTCGTGCGCGACCAAACGAGAGGCACCAATACCGAACAGATTGACCGCGCGTGCCCGCTTAAGACGGGCCGCGCATCGCTCCAAGACGGTGTAATCGAGCGTTCGCGCCGTCGCCTCGATCGTGCGCACGTTGCTTTTCATCACCTTCCCCACGATACGTTCGACGCTGTCATCCATGGAGATGTCCTCGAGGGCTACGTCTTTCTTGTCACCCAAGAGCGCCAGCTCAGCAATCAGTTCGCGCTGGAACTCCTTGTAGCCCGCAAAACCAAAACGCTTGCAAAAGCGCAAAATGCTCGAGGGCGAGGAGAACGTGACATCGGCAAGACCGCGGACGGACAGCCCGACCACCTCGTGCGGATGAGCGCTTACATATGCGATGACATTGCGTTCCGCCGGGCTCGCGCTGAGCTCACGCTCGCGAAGCCGCAAAAGCAATCCGTTTGCCATCTCAAACACCTCCGTTGAGAAGAATTAAAGACCAACGAACGATTCGTACCGGATACAAACAGCTTTTGCGGTACATTGTGCCGCATCGTGGCGCACAAAGGGCGAGCGTTCTACCGCTCGCCCCTCAAATCCGACCGCTCGGAAATACGCGCGACACAAAATAATTCAACAAGGTCGCATTATCAGAAACGGGTTTGTTACCGGCTAGCGCCTCGCATGGGCGCCGATCGGCCGAGTCGCATGGCGCACCAACGCCGCCGCCAGCAATACCAACAGCATGGCGGTGACATAGCCCGCAGCATCGAATCCTAGATCGATAACGTCGAAATGCCTGCCGGGAACAAAGATCTTATGTACCTGATCGCCAACGGAGCAGGCGGCGCAAAAGAGCAATACGGGCACGCAACGGGAGCATACGCTCCACGGACGCCTGGAAAAGCAAACCACGACCACCGAGGCGAACAATCCGACGAAGAAAAACTCTACGGTATGGGCAACGCGACGGACGTTTGTGCCCACCCACATGCGAATGGAAGCAAGTCGGCCAGACCGGACATTCGAGGCAGCCGAATCGGCGCCCCCGGTCATTCCGTTCTCCGTCTGGGCTTCACCCGTGGCATCGGCAGCCTGAACGCCCGTAGCCTGGCCCTCCACCACACGCGCGGTGGACTCGCTCAGCAACGACGTCTCCACCGCATTTTGCTCCGTCAGCACCCAGATGCCCGCCAGCGTTGCAGCGAACAGAACGATCGCGGTCCATCCGATTATTTGTTTTACGCGCGCCAAGGGCCAACCTCCTTTTTTGAATATCAGCGAGTGTAGCCCCAAATGGCATCGTCACCGTATCAAAATTTGAATCGCAACAGGAAGCGACAAAGCGACGCAAACCCCTACCCCGCCTCGCGCATCCAGCGATCGAACGTCCCCACGCACACGCCCAGGCACTTTGCCGCCTGGCTGCGGGTAATATCGCCCGCCTCATAGCTATCGCGCACCAGCTCAAACTGAGGAGGGCACGGCTTGCGAGGTCGACCGAAACGGACCCCTCGCGCCCGCGCCGCTGCAATTCCCTCCGCCTGGCGCCGATGGATATTCTCGCGCTCCACCTGCGCCACGTAGCTCAGCAGTTGCAGCACAATATCGGCAATCAGGGTGTTGGTCACATCCGGCGCGCCGCTGGCCCTAGCGCGCGTGTCAAGCAATGGCATGTCCAACACCACAATGGCAACCCCGAGCTCCTTGGTAATGCGTCGCCATTCCTCAAGAATCTCGGAGTAATTACGACCAAGTCGGTCGATAGAAAGCACCACCAGCACGTCCCCGTCTCCCAGGACGTGCAACAGCTCGCGATAATGCGGTCGATCGAAGTCCTTGCCGCTCGCATGGTCGGCATAAATATTCGCTGAGCCCACGCCATAGGCGCCCAGCGCATCCAGCTGCCGATTCAGATTCTGATCGCGCGAACTCACCCGCGCATACCCGTACACCGTCGCCATCTCATCCCCGCTTTCTTGTAAACCTGCCAAAAGGGACAGGTTTATTTTGGTAGGTTTTACCTCTCAAATAGCAGGTAAGCGGGCGGCCGAGCAGACGACAAGGTAGTCACGATTCAAATGCGAAGGGCGGTCCCGAAAGACCGCCCTCCGCTCTCTCGCCACGAGTCGGGATTTAGCTAATGGATAAGCTTAAAGTCCAAGTGTCCACGCGTGGTATTGACGCGCGAGACCTCGATAATCACGCGCTGGCCCAGTTCATAGCGAGTCCCCGTGTCGGCGCCCGTCAGCGTAAGCGCGTCCTCGTCGAACTCGAGCCACTCGTTGCCCAGGCTCTTAATTGAAACCAGGCCCTCGACCTGTGTTAGGTCCAAGCGCACAAAGAGGCCCATGCTGCTAACCCACGAGACGGTTCCGGCATAGCGCTCACCCAGACGGTCCTCATAGTACTGGGCAATCTTGATCTTTTGCGTCGCATGGCTGGCGGCATCTGCCGCGCGCTCGGCATCGCTGCATGCGCGGCAGATCTGCGGCAGAATGCGCGGCAGCGACTCGCGCCCCTTGCCGATCAGCCGCGGCGTACGGACCAAGGCGTCCTTGCCGCCGAGCCGCTCATAGGCCAACTGCAGTTTGAGCACGCGGTGCACCACCAGATCGGGGTAGCGACGGATGGGACTCGTAAAGTGACAGTAGCACGGCGCGGCGAGCGCAAAGTGGCCCTCGTTGCGCGGCTTGTACAGCGCGCGCTGCATGCTGCGCAGAAGCAGCGTGTTAACGAGCGGTGCGTTGGCCGTACCGGCGGCAGCATCGACTGCAGCCTGCAGCTCATCGGGGCTCCCCAGGGCAATACCGGCAGCACGGCGATCGTCGATGATGCCTAGCTGCGCCAGCGCAACGGCGGCACCGTGCAGGCTATCGGGGCTCGGATCCTCATGCACGCGATAGCAGGCCTCGATATCACGGTCTGCCAGCCACTCTGCAACGCACTCGTTGGCGAGCAGCATAGCTTCCTCGATAAGCGACGTGGCACACGAACGCTCACGCGCCACAATCTGCACGGGCACTCCGTCCTCATCCAACAGAGCACGAATCTCGGCCGTGTCAAAATCGACCGAGCCGCGGGCGCGACGGATACGACGGCGGAGTTCGGCGAGTTCGTTAGCGGCGACAAGGAAATCGCCGAGGTCGACGTTGTAGCCGCGGGCGGCCTCCTCGCACGCAAGACCGCGCTCAAGCGCTTCCTCGCGCGAGGTCTCGGCAGCCGCAACATCCTCGGCTGCACCCTCCAGCACCGAATACTCAACCGCGCCGGCACGCACCAGCAGCGCCTCGGCGCCGTCATAGTCCATACGCACACGCGAGCGAATCACGCTGGGGTACGGATCGTAATGCCGCACGCGACCCTGCGCATCGAGCTCGATATCGATGGTAAACGCAAGACGGTCCTCGTCAGGGCGAAGCGAGCACAGGTCACAGGACAGGCGTTCGGGCAGCATGGGAAGCACACGATCGGCCAGATACACCGATGTCGTACGATGGCGAGCCTCAAGATCGATATGCCCGTCCCAAGCCACATAGTGTGAAACGTCGGCGATATGCACACCCAGCTTGTAGCCACCCTCGGGCGTGCGCTCCAACGAAATGGCATCGTCAAAGTCGCGCGCGTCGACTGGGTCGATCGTGATGACAAAGCGGTCGCGCAGATCGCGGCGGAGCGGGTCCTTAAGCGCCGCGGACACATCGAGCGAAAGCCCCTCGGCCTCGTCTAGCGCGGCCTCGGGATAGCTATCGGTATAGCCGTAACGCGCCATCACATATTGAACGCCCAAATCGGGCGCGTCATCTCCGCCAATGCGGTGTTCGATCGTCACGGTGCCCGATTCCAGGCGCGTCGGGTAGGTCAAAATGCGCGCGACAACGGCATCACCCGGGTGGACACCCAGACGATCCGCCGAGGTATCCTCGGGCAAAATGAAGAAGTCGGCCTTCAGGCGCGAATCGAGCGGCTCAATCACACCGAGCGGACCGGCGGTCTGGTACGTGCCCACCACGCTTATGGCTGCGCGCTCAACTACGCCCTCGATCACGGCGCGACGCTCGCCATGCGGGCTATTCTTAATGCTCACGGCAACGGTATCGCCGTCCATGATCTCACGCTTACCGCGGCCCATGACCTTGTAGTCGCCGCTCTCGGTTATGACATAGGCGCTGTGCTCATGGAGCTGCACGCGCCCGGCCAGGCTCGGACGGCGTTCGCTGCGCACCGGCCCGCGCTTATTGCGAGCTCCACGCTTATGCTTGTTATTGCGCCCCATGGCGCCTCCTAACTATCGATTGCGAACTCCAAAGAGTCTACCCAAATGATTCGCTTTTCTGCCGTCCCCTAGGGGACAAAAAACGGGCCGCCCCATAAGAGACGACCCGTTGGAAGGGATGAATTCCAGGCATGCCTACACGCGCAGGTAGCGGCGCATGGCGATGGCAGAACCAAAGAGACCGATAATCACGCCGACCAGAATCAGCGCAGCATAGGTCACCAGGTAGTACTGCATCGGCAGGGCAAACGACATCCAGCCGATGCTCTCCTGCAGACGCGGAATCATCAGATTGCGCAGCAGCTCCAGAACGCCGATGGAAAGCAGCGAGCCCAAAATGGCCTGCAGTACACCCTCGGTGATAAACGGGCCACGAATGAAGCCGTTGCTGGCGCCGACCAGACGCATAATCGCAATCTCGCGACGACGCGCCGTGATGGACAGGCGAATCGTGTTGTTGATAAAGATGAACGCGATAAAGGTCAGAAGGCCAACGAGCACCACGGCGGCAATACGGATGTAGTTGGTCACCTGGAACAGGCGGCTTACTTCCTCCTGGCCATACAGTACGCTCGCGTTGACGTCGCCGTCGTCCGCGATCTTTTGGAAGTCGGCATTCTTCTTGAGCTTCTTGGCCGTGCTCTCGACCTGAGACGGATCGTCCATCTCAATCGCAAACGAGGCGGGCAGCGGGTTCTGGCCGTCGAGCGCGCTCATGGTGGCGTCGGCGTTGCCCGACATCTTGCTCGTATACTCGGCCAACGCGTCGTCCTTGTCCTTATAGGTCACGGACTTGACGTTATTCCACGTCTTAAGCTCGGCCTCAAAAGCCTGAACATCAGCCTGATCGGCGTCATCACTAATGAACGCGTTGATGACAACCTGATCCTCGACGGTGCCGATCACGGAGTTCAGCATCGCAGAGCCCATGATAAACAGGCCGATGATAAACAGCGAAAGGAAGATCGTGATGACGGCGCCGAGCGAGGTAGTCCAGTTACGGAAGAAGTGGCTGATTGCCTCTTTGAAGGAGTAGCCTACGTTAGTTGGTGCCATAGTTGCCGTAACCTCCCCTCTCCTGGTCGCGGATAACGTGGCCGCCCTCGAGGGCGATCACGCGACGGTGCATGCTATCGACCATCTCGCGGTCGTGCGTGGCGACGATCACGGTGGTGCCGGTGCGGTTAATACGCTCGAGCAGCTTCATGATGCCCAGCGAGATCGCCGGGTCGAGGTTGCCCGTCGGCTCGTCGCAGATCAGCAGCGGCGGACGGTTGACCATAGCGCGGGCGACGGCAACGCGCTGCTGCTCGCCACCGGAAAGCTGGTCGGGCAGCGAGTCCATCTGATCGGCCAGGCCGACCAGACGCAGCACCTCGGGCACCTGGCTGCGAATGACGCCCTTGGGCTTGCCGATGCACTGCAGGGCAAACGCCACGTTTTCGTAGGCGGTCTTTTGCGGCAGAAGCTTAAAGTCCTGGAACACGGCGCCAATCTGGCGGCGCAGGAACGGAACCTTGCGGTTCTTGATCTTCATGAGGTCCTGACCGGCAACCAGGATGCGGCCGCTCGTCGGCTTGACGTCGCGGTTGAGCGTCGACAGCAGCGTGGTCTTACCCGAGCCGGAGTGACCGACCAGGAAGACGAACTCGCCCGGATAAATCTCGATGTTGATGTCGTCGAGTGCAGGCTTGTTGGGCTGTGCCGGATAGATCTTGGTGACATGCTCCATAAGGATGACGGGCTCGACACCGGCCTGCTTGGCCATCTTCTTGCGGCTGGCCTGCGGATCGATGGGCGCAAACACCGACGTAAAATCGGGGTTGTTGAGCGCGTTATCGAGGCTTGCGACCTCGGCGGCCTGATCGCTCTCGACCACCGGGGCAGCAGGCTGCGTGGGGTCGGGAATAGCGGCAAAGAGACCGGACTGCGCAGGCTGAGGAGCCGGCGTCGCAGGGGCCATGGGGTCGGGAATGCCGGCCATGGTAGGCTGCGGCGTGGCGGCGCCAGCCTGAGGCTGCTCCACGCGAGCGGTCACGGCCTGAACGGGCTCAAAACCCGCCGCGCCGGAAAGCGCGACATCGCTGGTTGGATTGTAGGCAAAGGGATCGGATGCCGGCTGTGCCTGATCTGCCGGCTGAGCGGGGGCCTGAGCAACAGGCTGGCCCTCTGAATCCGGAGTGGCGAAACGACTGCCCTGGACGCCTGTCTGCGTCTTGGGGGCATCATCGCCCGCACCGGAGGTACGGAAGTGGTTACCCACTGGTGCTCCTTATCGTCGTGCGTTTAAACTACATGAGCGCTTAATATTTTAGCAGCATTAGCTTTGCTGCACATAAGAAGCATGGCCGTGTTTGGGTCCCTCCGGCCGGACACAGGGTTGCTTTCCAAATCGTCCTCGGACATGTCGGAGCCTCCGCTGCGCACTACGTGCGGCGGGGGCTCCTCCGTCCTGCGGAAAGATTTGGAGAGTAACCCTGTGCCCGGCCTGCGATAACTAAGGGGTCGCCGCGTTTATCTTGAGGTGCTGCATATACAAAGCTGGAAGGGTCTGAATTGCGCTTTGTCGATATATGCCCTTTTCCCTGATGGGACCGTGCTTGAGGGGCGTCTTCATGAGTTGCGGTGAAATAGGGACTGTTTTACCAGTTAAAAGGTCTAATCAGTCCCTATTTCACCGCAACTGAAACAGGGGCGCTCTCCAAGAGAGCGCCCCTGCCGGGTTTCCATAGTTCTGGCGAAGCAGTCCTTGAGATCCGCCTTGCCTTATGCCAAGAACTCCTTGGTGGTCGCCACGATGTTGGCGGCGTCCAGGCCATACTTGTGCAAGAGCTCGGCACCCGGGCCGGACTCGCCAAAGGTGTCGTTGACGCCGATCTTCTTGAGGGGCGTCGGGCACTGCTCGCACAGGACGTCGGCAACGGCGCTGCCCAGGCCACCGATTACAGAATGCTCCTCGACGGTCACGACGTGGCCGGTCTTGGTGGCGCTCTTGACGATCAGGTCGGCATCGATGGGCTTGATGGTGTGCATGTTGATGACCTCGGCGTCGATGCCCTCGGCAGCGAGCTGCTCGGCGGCCTCGAGAGCCTCGCCGACCATCAGGCCGCAGGCGATGATGGTGACGTCGGCGCCCTCGCGCATGACAATGCCCTTACCCAACTCGAAGTTGTAGGTCTCGGGGTCGTTGATAACCGGCGAGGCCAAACGAGCGAAGCGCATGTACACCGGACCGTCGCACTCGTAGGCGGCGCGCGTCACGGCGCGGGCCTCGACGTCGTCGGCAGGAACGATCACAGTCATGCCGGGGATGACGCGCATGAGGGCGATATCCTCGCAGCACTGGTGCGTGGCACCATCCTCGCCCACCGAGATACCGGCGTGCGTGGCACCAATCTTAACGTTGAGGTGCGGGTAGCCGATGGAGTTACGGACCTGCTCAAAAGCGCGGCCGGCTGCGAACATGGCAAAGGTGCTCGCGAAGGCAACGCGGCCGGTGGGATGGCAGACGTCAAAAAAATCGCC
>CABRZY010000020.1 GCA_902475475.1 uncultured Collinsella sp. | reverse complement strand
ACCGATGACGATGCCTGCCGCGACGCTTCCAAGATGGAGATCGTCCGCCGCTACTTTACCGCGGTCGAAAATGTGCGCCGTACCGGCGTGGGCGATGAGCAAGTCGACCGTCTCAAGATCATTATGAAGAAGGCCGGTATCGACAAGAACTACTCGCCGGCACGCTCGGCCGCCCTTACCAGGGAGCAGCTGACGGGTGGCCCCGTAGGCGCCATGGTCATGCCCGATGGCTCCGTGGTGACCGGCAAGACTTCCACGCGCCTGGGCGCCGCGAGCTCGCTCATCATGAACGCACTTAAGCATGTCTCGGGCGTTGACCTTGAGCTCGAGGTCATTAGCGATGAGGCGATCGAGCCTATCAGCAAGCTCAAGACGCATTTCCTGGGTAGCAAGAACCCGCGCCTGCACACCGACGAGACGCTTATGGCGCTCTCGATCACCTCGGCAACGAGCGAGACGGCGGCCCGCGTCCTTTCGGGCCTGGAGCAGCTGCGCGGCTGCGATGCCTTCTTTAGCGTGATCATCTCGCCGACGGACGAGACGGTGTTGCGCAAGCTGGGCATCAACGTGTGCTGCGAGCCCAAGTTCGAGCGCCGTGGTTTCTTCCACCGCTAAGCCTGGATTAATTGGTCTGAAAGGGGCGCATCGGGTATGCATTCGGTGTGCCCCTTTTATCAACAAAGCTACCGTTTAACCTAAAAATAGCCCGTTTACCTGCCTATAAGCGATTTGGGCGGTATACAATAACCCTAACTGTTTCATCCTTTTGCGGGGATGCCGCATGATGGATGTTGCCGGCCATCATGGGGTGTGCCGGTCGCGCACGGTGCAGGTGATGCCCGTGCTCGGTTTGAGGAGGCTGCCATGGCTGGCAAGGGTCGTGCGAGTGTCAACGATATGAAGCGTGTCGAGGTGCAGGTGCTGATGGAGATCGCACAGCTGTCCGAAGACAACGGCGGATTTTATGGCTTTTCGCGCAAGACGCTTGCCGAGCGTGTGGGGGTGTCTCCGTATCGCGCCCGCGCGGCAATTGAACGCTTGGAATCCGAAGACATCATCGAGGTCGTCTCGCGCTACAGCGACGACGGCGGCCAGCTCGCAAATGGTATTTGTCTCACGGAGCGTGGCGAATGGTATCTAGAGGGCATCCGTGCCGGTATGCTCGTGAAGGACTTGATCGAGGATGAAGCCGCCGATCGATAACAGCGTGCATTCATAGTGGAAACGACGCCGCCTGGGCAACCGGACGGCGTTTTGTTTCGAGATGGAGAAATGCGATTGCGCGTAAGAAAAAATGCGTGCGGCGCGCGTCGCGAGTATTACAATGAAGACCCGTAAGATGTGTATGGACAACTTCTACGGGAAGCGCAGGTAACTCAATATGACCAAGCATGTGTTCGTGACCGGCGGCGTGGTTTCGTCTCTGGGCAAGGGTATTACCGCGGCCTCGCTGGGCCGTCTGCTCAAGTCGCGCGGGTACAAGGTAACGATGCAAAAGGCCGACCCGTATCTGAACGTCGACCCCGGCACCATGAGCCCGTTCCAGCATGGCGAGGTCTTTGTGACCGAGGACGGCTACGAGTCCGATCTGGACCTGGGCCACTACGAGCGCTTTATTGACGAGAACCTAACCCGCGATTCCAACTTTACGACTGGTGCCATCTATAAGAGCCTGATCGCCCGTGAACGTCGCGGTGACTTTTTGGGCGGCACCGTACAGGTGATTCCGCACGTCACGAACGCCATTAAGGAAAAGTTCCGTCGTATTGAGGAGCAGACCGGCTCCGACGTGGTCATCACTGAGCTGGGCGGCACTATCGGCGACATTGAGTCGCAGCCGTTTGTCGAGGCCATTCGCCAGTATCGCAAGGAGGCCGGCCCCGAGAACGTCTGCTACATCCACGTGTCGCTCGTTCCCTATATCGCCGCCGCCCACGAGGTCAAGACCAAGCCGACGCAGCACTCCGTTAAGGAGCTCCGCAGCTTTGGTATCCAGCCCGATATTATCGTTCTGCGCTCCGACCACCATATCGACGATGCCATCCGCGGCAAGATCGCAAGCTTCTGCGACGTCGACACCGACTGTGTCTTTACCAACGAGGACTGCGCGAGCATCTACGATGTTCCGCAGTTGCTTGCCGAGCAGGACTTTGACCTGCGCATTTGCGAGCGTCTGGGTCTGGACCCGCGTGAGCGCGACATGAGTCAGTGGAACGAGTTCCTGCGCAAGCAGAACCATGCCAACCAGCACGCCGACAAGGTGAAGATCGCCGTCGTGGGCAAGTATACGCAGCTGCCCGATGCCTACCTGTCGGTTATCGAGGCCCTGCACCACGCTGGTGTGTTCTACGATCGCCACGTTGACGTGCAGCTGGTCGATGGCGAGAGCCTCGACGAGCAGAATGTCTCCGAGGTCCTGGGTGACGCCTCGGGCATCTTGGTCCCTGGCGGCTTTGGCAAGCGCGCCCTGGAGGGCAAGATCCTCGCGGCCGAGTTCGCCCGCGAGCACAAGATTCCGTATCTGGGCATTTGCCTGGGTATGCAGGTAGCCGTGTGCGAGTTCGCCCGCAACGTGGTCGGCCTTGCCGGCGCCAGCTCTTCCGAGTTCGATCCGGATGGCCCGTATAGTGTCATCGACCTGATGAGCTCGCAGGAGGACGTGACCGAGAAGGGCGGCACCATGCGCCTGGGCGCCTATCCGTGCAAGCTCGCCGCCGATACCCTCGCGCGCGAGGCATACGGCGAGGAGCTCGTCTACGAGCGTCACCGTCACCGTTTTGAGTTCAACAACGCCTTCCGCGATCAGCTCGAGGACGCCGGTCTGGTAATCTCGGGTCTTTCGCCCGACGAGCGTCTGGTCGAGATGGTCGAGCTGCCGCGCGACGTACATCCGTGGTATGTGGCAACCCAGGCTCATCCCGAGTTCAAGAGCCGCCCGACCAACCCGCAGCCGCTGTTCCGCGAGTTCGTGCGCGCTTCGATCGGCCAGCACGAGGGTGTCGACCGTCTGCAGGTGACGCCCAAGAACCTCGCTACGGACTAAGGGTGCCGGAGAATAAGGAACATACTGAAGCTACTCCCTCGTCGCTCGCTGTGGTGGCGGGGGAGTATCTCGATTACCTCGCGGTCGAGCGGGGTTTGGCGCGCAACACGATTGCGGCCTACCGTCGTGACCTGACGACGTACTGCGCCTATCTGGAGCGGGCTGACATTGCGTCTTTTGAAGAGGTGACCCGTCAGGTCGTGGAGGGCTTTGTTGCCGATCGCCGCGACGGAGGCTATTCCGACGCCTCGGTGGAGCGCGCGCTTGCTGCCGTGAAGGGCCTGCATGCCTTTTTGGTGCGCGATGGGGCCGTGGCCCAAAACCCGACGGCGGCGTTGCGCCTGCCCAAAAAGGCAGATCGCCTGCCGGAATACCTTTCGGTGGAGGACGTCTCGGCACTGCTGGATCAAGACTTTCCCGAGGGCGAGATGGGACTGCGCGATCACGCCATCTTGGAAGTGCTTTACGGTTGCGGCTTGCGCGTGAGTGAACTGGTTGGGCTCGATGTGGGCGATATCCATATCGATGACGGGTTTGTCCTGGTGCGCGGTAAGGGCTCCAAGGAGCGTCTGGCCCCGTTGGTGGGAAGCGCGGCGCGTGCCCTGACACACTATCTAGGTGACGGGCGCACGCTCCTGGCCGCCCATGCTCACGGGACGGAGACCTCGGCGGTCTTTTTAAATAAGAACGGACGTCGCCTGTCGCGTCAGGCCGTGCATGCGATATGCGAGCGGTATGGGCGCCAGGTGGGGCTGGTGGGGCTCCATCCCCATACCTTGCGCCACTCTTTTGCCACCCACATGCTCGCGGGCGGTGCCGACCTGCGTGTGCTGCAGGAGATTTTGGGCCATGCCGATATTTCGACCACGCAGGTCTACACGCATGTCGACCGCACGCAACTGACCGAGGTCTATCTGGCGGCGCATCCGCTGGCACATCGCTAGCACCTCGCTGACCTGCATATTTATAAATATTAAGGGGGGCGGGCCCCAGATTGCCGAGACGCACTTTTGCGCACATGGGCAATCTGGGGCCCGTCCCATTTTTCGCCAGACACCGACGCGGTGGTGGGCCGTGTGTACCGTGGGTGGGAGGAGTTTGGGGGCGATGTGAACGGCGTGTAAAGGGACGTAAAAATCGCCTCAAGGTCAACTTGAAGGTTGAGGTTCGCGGGCGTGGTTCTACAGGTGGCATCCCACCTTTGCTGCAAACACAACATATTGTGTTTTCGAACATATGCTCGGGGGTGTTTTACAACATATTGGGGGTGGAGTGGTGGGGCGTGTGTACCGTGGGTGGGAGGAGTTTGTGGGGGAAAGGGTGGGGAAAGGTGTTGAAAAATGGGGAGGTTCCCCATATTATTGATGACGTCGACAGGCGGGGTGGTTCCCCGCGTACGTGCCATCTGAGTAACCGAGGGGAGGGCGCACATGGGAATGACGGGTGCATACGAGCGCAATCTCGATGCAAAAGGTCGTCTATCCCTGCCTGCACCCCTTCGTGAGGAGCTTGGAGAGCACGTTCGCGTGTTCAAAGCCCTGGATGTCGATGCTCTGTACGTGTTCTCTGCCGAGGCCTTCGATAAGTGGGTCGAAGGACTCTTCGCGGGTCGTGAGGGCCACGAGGGTTTTAACCCGCGTGACATCAACGACCAGAAGCTTATGAGGGCGATCAACAAGCGCACCACGTCGATGGATGTGGACAGCGCGGGTCGTATCGGTCTTTCTGAGTCTCTCCGCAAGCAGGCGAACCTCGACCGCGAGGTCACGGTTGTGGGCAACTACGACCACCTTGAGGTTTGGGACCGCGCTACGGCCGATGAGGACGATGACGACGAGGCCCTGCTGGACCTCTTCTTCTCGTAAGGGCAAGGCACGAGTAACGGATGGAGCGTGGGATCTTGACACAAGAATATCGGCATGAACCTGTCATGCTCGGCGAAGTGCTTGAGTCGCTGCAGCTAAAGAGCGGCTCCGTCGTCTGCGACTGCACCCTTGGCGGTGCCGGCCATTCGGTAAAGATGGCCGCGCAGGTGGGGGAGACCGGCCTTTTGCTCGGCGTCGATCAGGACGACATGGCCCTCGAGGCCGCTGGCGCCCGTCTGGACCGCGAGGTTCCCGGCGTACCGCACCAGCTGCTGAAGGGCAACTTCGGCGACTTGGACGAGCTGCTTTGCTCGGCCGAGGTGCCCGGGGTCGATGGCTTCCTGTTCGACTTGGGCGTTTCGTCGCCGCAACTCGATATCCCTGGCAGGGGCTTTTCGTACAACGAGGACGCCCCATTGGACATGCGGATGGATTCGGGTAACAACACCTTAAACGCAGCTGAGGTCATCAACACCTATAACGAACACGACCTCGCCCGGATTCTACGCGTCTATGGCGAAGAGAAGTTCGCCTCGCAGATCGCGCGTGAGATCGTGCGCCGCCGCGAGCATGAGCCGATCGAAACCACCGGTCAGTTTGTCGAGATCATCAAGGCTGGTATCCCCGCTGCCGCTCGTCGGCATGGCGGACACCCAGCCAAGAAAAGTTTCCAGGCCATTCGCATCGAGGTCAATCACGAACTCGATGTGCTCGAGCGAGGGCTTGACGCCGCCACAAGGTGGCTCAACCCGGGCGGACGCATCTGCGTCATCTCGTATCACTCGCTCGAGGACCGTATCGTAAAGAACCACTTTAAGGAGATGAGCCAGGGGTGCACGTGTCCGCCGGAGATTCCGGTGTGCGTGTGCGGCAACGTGCCGATACTCAAGGTCATCACCCGCAAACCCCTGGTTGCCCAACCCGATGAGGTTGCGCGCAACCCTCGGGCGAGATCAGCCAAGATCCGCGTGGCGCAGCGTCTGTAGACGCGACCGCGCGATATTGGACCTCCCGCTCGTACCACAAACGAAGCTTAAACACACTACCAACGTACTCGGGATGGGAGGCGGCATATCATGGGCTACAACACCTCAAACGCAGCACTCGCCTATGATATGAACGCCATGCCCGCCTATCGTGAGGCACCGCAGGCCCCCGTTGCTCCCCGCGAGCAGCGCACGCCGCGCTTTGATGTCTACACGGGCGCGGGCCGTCAGGCAAACCAGGCGGTAAGCCCGGTTTTCATGAGCGTTCTTAAAACGTTTTGCATCATTGCGGCCATCTTCATGACGATCGGTGTCGCCCGCGTGGCGCTCGCCGGCGTTACGGCCCAGGTGCTCAACAGCAACGCCGCGCTTACCAACACGCTCGAGAAGGCGACCGATGAGAGCTCCGACCTGGAGGTCATGCATTCGGTCTATGGTGCCGACACGCGCATTCGCGACCTTGCGGGCGCTTATGGCATGGTGGAGCCCAGCGAGAGCGTTACACTTGATTTTTCGCAGGATGCAGCCGCGGGCGCTAGCTCGACCGCGACCGCTCAGTAACAAGACGGTAGCTGAGTATGACAAATGACTATCGCCGCGGTTCCGATGGGGGCCGCGGTTCTGGACGTCCCTCATCGCGGGGACGTTCTGGTTATCAAGGAACGGGTCGGCCATCTTACAACGCGAGGCCGTCCTATGGCAACGACCCTGCGTCGCGTCTCCGTGGCTCGAGTGGTCCTCAAATGCATAACACCAGACCGCGCAAGAGCTCGTCGACCGAATGGCTCACGGGCACGCCGCTGCCCCGTCGCAAAGCCGTCATGGGCTTCATCGGGTTTGGCTTGGGTTTGGGCGTCCTTCGCCTTGCCGACTATCAAATCGTGGAAGCCGATAAGCTACGCGACCGCGCCGATGCACGTCGCTTGCTCGCGCAGACGCTATATGCCAAGCGCGGTACCATCTACGACCGTAACGGCAACGTGCTGACGTCGTCGGTCGAATGTCGCAACATCGCCGTGAATCCTCAGCTTATCGAGGACGTTGACAAGACGGTGTCAGCGCTGGTCAAAGCTACGGGAATCGATAAAAAGACCTGTCGCGAGCTCGTTGAGTCGGATGGCACCTGGGTGTATATCAAACGCCAGGTGGACGAGGACGATGTCGCGGCGCTGGAGAAGAAGAACCTGCCAGGCGTGCTCTTTGAGCAGGCCATGAAGCGCGTGTACCCCTACGGCAACCTGGCATCGCAGGTGCTTGGCGTGGTAAACGTGGACAACGACGGTCTGACGGGCCTCGAAAAACAGTACAACAAGCTTTTGACCGGAACCAACGGTTCGCTGGTGCGCGAGCGGGCGAGGGACGGTAGCTATATCGCGGGCGGCGCCTATAAAAAGGTGGCGGCGGTTGACGGCGTGGACATCGTGACGACGCTCGATGTCAATATCCAGCGTGCCGCCGAGGACGCCCTGGCCGAGGCGGTCGAAAAGACCAAGGCCAAGAATGGCTCGGCCCTGGTCACCGATCCCACGACGGGCGAGATTCTGGCGGCATGCTCGTATCCGATATATGACCAGACCGATCTGGAAAACGCCAAGACCGAGGACATGAACTTGCGCCTGGTTACCGATGCCTACGAGCCCGGCTCGGTCTTTAAGACGCTCGTGGCCGGTGCCGGCTTCGACTTGGGTGCCGTGCGTTCGAGCACGTCGTTTGAGGTGCCGGCGAGCATTAAGGTTGGCGACGACACCGTTACCGACGCCGATAAGCGCGACTACACCATGACCATGGACGTGCGCGAGATGATGCGCCGTTCGTCCAATGTGGGCTTTGTCCTGGTGGGACGCAAGATCGGTGCCGATGATTTTGCCACCTATGTGGACAAGTGGGGTATCGGTCATAGCTCCGGTGTCGATTTTCCGGGTGAGAGCCTGGGCATCGTCAAGGAGCGCGACCAGTACGACGGCGCCACGTTGGGATCGATGAGCTTTGGTCAGGCGCTGTCCGTCTCGCCGATTGAGGTCGCACGTGCCGTGGGCGGCATCGCGAACGGCGGCGTGATGATGACTCCGCACTTCTATAAGTCCAGCAAGGGCGATGAGAAGGACTGGGGCGAAGGCGAGCGCGCGATTTCGGAGGACGCTGCCGCCCAGGTGACATCGTGCATGCAGACGGTCGTGTCCGAAGGCACGGGCGTTGGCGGTGCGGTCGATGGCTATGACGTGGCGGGCAAGACCGGTACGGCCGAGCGTGCTGACGAGAACGGCGGTTACCTCAAGGAGAACTACATGTCGTCCTTTATGGGCTTTGCGCCGGCACAATCGCCCAAGGTGCTGTGCTACATCACACTCGATGGAACGCCGAGCGGCTCGGATGCCGCCGCGGTGCCATTCCAGTCCATTATGGCCAACGCGCTCGACGTGCTGGGTATCCCGCGCACGAAGTAGGGGGTTACAATCTTGAGCGTGGTCTGCCGTTTGATCTGAAGGGTGTTCACATGCCCTGCACCACGCGCGCATGGCACTGGGATACAATACGCCGATAGCAATATTAGGTTTACAGGGGAGCTGCAATGATAGAGATCGCCGTCAACAACCTCGCGGCCTCAACGGGGGCCCGAACCGTGACGGAAGAAGTCGATCGGGTATGCCGCGGGTGCGTTATCGACTCGCGTCAGGTCGAGGAGGGGACGATCTTTGTCGCCTTCCCCGGCGAAAAGGTCGACGGCAATGATTTTGCCTCCCGTGCCATCGAGTCGGGTGCCGGTGCCGTCGTGATGACGCGCGAACCCGATGCCGAGCTGGTTTCGCTGGCGCAGGACAAGGGATGCGCCATCTTGCTGACCGACGACCCCGAGGAGTTCTTGCTGCGCCTGGCGCATGTATATCGCTTGGAGCTTGGCTGCCTGGTCGTCGGCATTACCGGTTCGATTGGCAAGACGACGACCAAGGACGTGCTCGCCGCCGTGCTCGCCAAGCGTTATCGCGTCTGGGCCACGAAGGGCAATTTCAACAACCTGATCGGCATGCCGCTCACGGTGCTTTCCGCTCCGGCCGATACCGAGGTTCTGGTGCTCGAGATGGGCATGAACCATTTTCATGAGATTGAGCGCCTGTCCCAGTCTGCCAACCCCAATCTTGCCATCGTGAGCAAGATCGGAACCTCCCATATCGGTATTCTGGGCAGCCGCGAGAACATCGCCCGCGCCAAGTCCGAGATTGTCCAGGGCATGTGCGCCGCCGGCGACTTCTCGCCGTTGCTGGTGTTGGGCGGCGAGGACGACTTTACGCCGTTCATTCGCGATGCGTTCGCCCAGCCTGCGGGTATTGACGTGATGCTGGCCGGTGTCTCGGACGACGACGAGGTCCGCGCACGCGACATTCGCGTCGACGACGAGGGCCATCCGGTCTTTACGCTCGACTTTGGTCAGGGCGACACGGTCGATACCATGCTGGCCATTCCCGGCGTGCAGTCCGTGCCCAATGCCGTCAAGGCCGCCGCGGTCGCCTATCGTCTGGGCGTGACGCCCGAGCAGATCGATGCTGCCTTTAGGGGTCTTACGATCACCGGCCACCGCCAGGAGATCAAGCGCGCCAAGAGCGGAGCGCGCATCATCGACGACTCCTATAACGCCAGTGCCGAGTCTATGGCTGCCGGCCTCGATTTGCTGTGCTCGCTTTCATGTGACGGTTCGCGCATGGCGATCCTGGGCGAGATGGGCGAGATGGGCGACGAGGCTCCCCGCATGCATGAGCTCGTGGGCGCCTATGCCGCCGCCAAGAAGCTCGACATGCTCGCGTGCGTCGGCGGCGAGCTGGCTCAGCTCATGGCCGATGCCGCACGTATGATGGGTATGGATGAGGACCGCATCCAGGTGTTCTCCGATTATCAGCAGGTGCTCGACCGCATGGGCGGCGCGCTTGAAAATCATGATGTTGTACTGGTCAAGGGTTCCCGTTTTGTTGAGCTCGACCGCTTTGTGGAAGGTGTGTGCTAGCCCATGTTTGGCAATCCCTCGTATCCTACGTATCAGGCCTTTTTGGGACTTGGCATCGCTGCCGCCATTGCGTTGCTGCTTATGCCGTGGTGGATCAAGCTGCTGAAGGTCGAGGGTATCGGCCAGCAGGTCCGAGCCGACGGCCCCAAGCGTCATTTGATTAAACAGGGTACGCCGACCATGGGCGGTGTCATCATCCTTGTCGCGATCTCGCTGACCTGCCTGCTGATGGGCAAGCTCACTACCGAGCTCGTGCTCGTGTTGCTTGCCACGCTGGCCACCGGCGTTCTGGGTCTCATCGACGACCTGACCTCCGTCACGCATGGTCGCTCGCTCGGCCTGACGCCTCACGCCAAGATGATCGGTCTGACCATTATCTGCGTCACTTTTACCGTGCTCGCCGTCAATTGGTGCGGCGTCGCCCCCGAGATTCGTTTTCCCGGCGGCCTGACGATTGACCTCGGTGTTCTTTCGACCACCATCTGCGGCCTTTCGTTCCCGTGGCTCTACATTGTCTTTTGCTGGCTGATGATCGCCGGTCTTTCTAATGCCGTGAACCTGACCGATGGCCTTGACGGTCTTGCCGGCGGCACCTCTATGATTGCCATGCTCGCCATGGCTGCCATGGCGTTTTTGCACGGAGACGTGAACCTGTCCATCTTCTGCACCGCGTGTGCCGGTGCCTGCTTGGGCTTTCTGTGGTTCAACTGCTATCCGGCGAGCATCTTTATGGGCGATACCGGCTCGCTTGCCCTGGGCGCCGCGTTTGCCTGCACGTCCATCATGACCAACACCGAGGTCGTCTCCCTCATCATCGGCGGCCTGTTTATCGTTGAGACCCTGTCGGTAATGATTCAGGTTGTTTACTTCCACTTTACGCACAAGCGCGTCTTCCTTATGGCGCCCATTCATCATCATTTCGAAAAGAAGGGCTGGGCCGAGACCAAGGTCGTCATCCGTTTTTGGATTATCGCTGCGGCCTTTGGTGCCGTTGGCCTTGCTCTGTTCTTCCAGTTGGGATAGTGGTCTTTCATGTCTCTTGCTGATGTCTTTAGCCTGCTCGTTTTGGGTCAGGGCAAATCCGGTCTCGATGTCGCCCGCTGGGCGCTGGCACATCCCGAGCGCGTAAGTGCCGTTACCGTGTATGGCGGTGGCACCTCTGAGCCCAATGACGCCACGCGTGCGCTCGAGGCTGCTGGTGCGTCGTTTGTCTATGGGACCGAACAGGTCGAGGGCGCCTATGACGTATGCGTGACGTGCCCGGGCATCTCGGAGTTCTCGGGCTTCTTTAAGGCCGGGCGCGAGCATGCCGCCCAGATTATGGGTGAGCCCGAGTTTGCCTATCGCCTGTCGCCCGATAACTGGATTGCCATCACGGGCACCAACGGCAAGACGACCACCACGTCGCTGACTGATTATCTGCTTAAGGCTGCCGGCGAGGCCAGCGTTGCTGTCGGCAACATCGGCGAGCCGCCGGTCAACGAGATTGACGGCCGTGCCCATAACGAGTGGTTTGTGGCCGAGCTCTCGAGCTACCAGATTGCTACGACCGCCGAGCTCCATCCTCGCGTGGCGGTGCTGCTCAACATCACGCCCGACCACCTGGGCTGGCATAAGAGCCATAAGAACTATGCACTTGCCAAGATCAAACTGTTTGACAATATGGTCGATGACGATCTGGTGGTTGTCGACGTCGAAGACGCCGGCATTCACGAGTTCGATGAGTACATCTATACGCCGGGTCGTCGCATCTGCAAGGTTGCCTTTGACGAGCCTGAGGGCGAGGATGCCGCCTTTGTGCGCGACGGCAAGATGATCGTGCGTCTGAAGGGTGTCGAGACCCCGCTCATCGCTACATCCGAGCTCAAGATCTCGGGCCATCACAATGTTATCAATGCCCTGTGCGCTGCCACGGCTGCCTTGGCTGTCGGTGCCGATGTCGATGGTGTCTGCCGCGGTCTGGCCTCGTTCCAGCCGCTCGAGCACCGCGTGGAGCCGTGTGGCGAGATTGACGGCGTGCGCTACGTCAACGATTCCAAGGCGACCAACACCGATGCGGTCGAGAAGGCGCTGACGGCATTTCCCGATGACGATGTGATCTTGCTGCTCGGCGGCCACGATAAGGGCACGCCGCTCACGGACTTCGCGCGCGTCGTTATGGACAACGTGCGCTCGGTCGTCTGCTTTGGCGATGCGCGCGAGCGCTTCACCGCCGCTATGGACGAGGCCGATGTCGATGGCGATGTGGATATCGCCCAGGCGGATGACCTACGCGACGCCGTGGACGTTGCCCGTTCGTTGTCGAGCCGTGGCGACGTGATCTTACTTTCACCTGCCTGCTCTTCGTTCGATGAGTTCTCGGGCTATGAGGAGCGCGGCCGCGTGTTTAAGGACTACGTGGCCCAGCTTGCCGCTGCGGCGAAATCACAAATGGAATAGGGGTTGCGGTGAGAGAGGAGAGCCCCCGACAAGGTATGAGGAGGCCCGACTCGGACCGTGCTTCCTCACGTCGCACCACACCGCGTTCCGGCCGCGGCGGGCAGTCGTTTAGCGAACGCTATATTGCCGGCGTTCCCGCCCGTATCATGCGCCCCCGTTTGATATTCATGGCCTGCTTGTTTACCTTGGTATGTTTTGGCCTGCTGATGGTGTACTCGGCGTCTTCGGTCGAGGCGCTGCACGAGAATGGCTCGGCGACGTTTTTTCTGGGTCGACAGGCCGCGTTTGCCGTGGTCGGTGTTCTGGCGCTGATTGCCATCGTGCGCGTTTTGCCGGACAGCTGGTTTGGGGAGGATGTGCTCAGGATCTTTCTTATCGGCATGATAGGGCTACTGCTTCTGGTGTTCTTGGTGGGCAGCGGCAGCCGCGGCGCCACGCGCTGGCTCAACATCGCCGGCATTCAGTTCCAGCCTTCCGAGTTTTTAAAGCCATTTGCCATTGCGTATTCGGCCATCATGCTTGATCGCTTCTTTTCGCCCGGTGGCAACATCAACGAATTCCTTCGCAAGATGGGCATCTACCTTGGCATTTCGCTCTTTCTGATCTTTATCCAGCCCGATTTCGGTACTGTCCTGATCATCCTGTTGACCCTCATGTGCATGGCGTTGTTTGCGGGTCTCGACCCCAGATTTATCATCGGCGTGCTAATCTTCGGCATTCTCGTGATCGTGATTGCGCTTGTCGCAGAGCCGTACCGTATGGTGCGTATTCAGGTTGCCTTGAACCCTTGGGCCGACGAGTATGGTGACGGCTATCAGGCCACGCTTGCCATCATGGCCTTTGCCTCGGGCGGTCTGTTCGGCCGTGGCGTCGGCAACTCAACCATGAAGTACTCGTATCTGCCCGAGGCGCACAATGACTACATCCTGGCCATCATTGGCGAGGAAGTCGGTTTTGTCGGAACCGTGCTGTTCTTCTTGGTGTTTGCGATGCTGATCTACTCGGCGTTTCGCATTGCCGAGCAGGCGACCGATCGTCGGGGCGCGCTTATGGCGTCTGGCTCCGCGGTCATTCTCGCGGTGCAGTTTTTGATTAACGCGTTGGGCATCCTCAACGTGTTTCCCATGACGGGCAAACCGTTGCCGTTTATTAGCTACGGCGGTTCGTCGATTATTGTGTCGCTCATGCTTGCCGGGTTGATCCTGCGCGTTTCGTACGAGAGCGCCCGCCGCGATGAGTATGACCGCCGCCGTGAGAGCTTTGCCGTTATGGATGAGAGCACCGCCGGCGTGCCCCACGTGCGCGGCGAGCGATCTTCGCGTAACGGTTTTACCGTCCTGGATGGTTCTGCGACCGAGCCGGCAGCCCGCCCGCGTCAGCGAACGGCGCCGCAAGGTCGTCCTCAACGCCCCACTCCTCGCAATGCGGGCGGCGGATATAATCGAATCGATTTGAACTCGGACCCGTCGGCGCGTCTGCGTACCGACGACCAGGGACCGCGTGTACGAAGGGACTACCATGACCGATAAAATGACCGTTGCTATTGCAGCCGGCGGCACGGCAGGACACATCAACCCCGCGCTCGCCTTGGCCGAAGAGCTGCGTGACCGTGGCCACCATGTTGTGTTCGTGGGCCAGTCGCGCAAGCTCGAGGGTCGTCTGGTTCCCGAGGCTGGGTTTGATTTTGTGCCCATTACGGTCACGGGCTTCGACCGCTCCCGTCCTTGGACGGCGCTGACCTCGCTGTGGCGTGTCAACAAAGCCAAGCGTGCGCTCGCCAGTCATTTCTCAAAGGTCGGCAAGCCCGATGCCGCCATTGGTTTTGGTGCCTATGTCGAGGTTCCGCTGCTGGGGTGGTGCAAGGGCGCGGGTGTTCCGTATCTGCTGCATGAGCAGAACTCTGTTCCGGGCCTGGCCAACAAGATGATGAACTCCCACGCCGCCCGCGTGTGCATCTCGGTGCCGGCAGCGCGCTCGGTCTTTGAACGCGAAGGTGACCCTGACCACGTGCTCATGACCGGCAACCCCGTACGTCGCTCGGTGATCGAGGGCGATCGCGCTCGCGGCCGCAAGGCACTTGGCGTTCCCGAGGACGCTACGCTGCTGCTCGTCTTTGGCGGTTCACTTGGCGCCCAGCACCTCAACGAGCGCGTGGTCTCGCTCAAAAACGAGCTGCTTTCGCGCAAGAACCTCTATGTGTTGCATTCGACGGGTGCCGACGGCTTTGAGGAGACCGAGCGCGCTTTGGCGCTGACGCCCGAGGAGGCGAAGCGTTACCGCGTCCAGCCTTACATCGACAACATGGGCGATATGCTGGCTGCTGCCGATTTGGTGCTCTCGCGTTCGGGCGCATCGAGCGTGGCCGAGATCGCTGCACTCGCCGTGCCTTCGGTGCTCGTGCCGTACCCGCATGCGACGGCCGACCACCAAACCACCAATGCCCGGTATCTGGTCGACGCCGGGGCCGGTGTGCTCTGCGCCGATGCCGATATCGACGGTTCTGCCTTTGCCGATGAACTGCTGCACCTGGTCGATGACGCGGCGGCGCGCGACGCCATGCGTCAGGCGGCGCGTGGTCTGGCCCAGGATAGGGCCGCCGCTCTTCTGGCGGATGCGGTAGAGGGTTTGCGTTAGTTAGACGGGATATCGTCGGTCGCCCTCGCGCTGATGCGGTAGGTGCGGTACAGTTAACGGGTTACAGGCAGTGTTTACGCAAGGAGTACACGAGCACATGGCTGATTCCCAGACTGCAACCTCCGCGCCCGAGTTTAAGAGCGCCCACTTTATCGGTATCGGCGGCGCCGGCATGAGCGGCATCGCCCTCGTTCTGCACGAGCGCGGTTATGCCGTTACCGGCTCCGACCTTAAGACGTCACGTTATATCCGCCAGCTTACCCGCGCTGGTGTGAAGGTGCATGTGGGCCATGAGGCCGCCACGATCGACGAGGTCAAGCCCGACGTGGTTGTTGTCTCCACCGCTATTCCGGAGTCCAACCCCGAGCTCGTGCGCGCTCGCGAGCTTGGTATTCCCGTGTGGCCCCGTGCCAAGATGCTCTCTGCTTTGGGCCACGGCTACACCACCGTCGCTGTTGCCGGCACGCATGGCAAGACCACCACGTCTTCGATGTGCGCCACCATGCTCGACCGCATGGGTCTGGATCCGAGCTTCCTGATCGGCGGCATCGTCGAGGGCTATGACACGAACGGCAAGAACGGCTCGCGGGTCCTCACCGCAGACGATGACGGTGC
>CABRZY010000019.1 GCA_902475475.1 uncultured Collinsella sp. | reverse complement strand
GCGTTTTGCCGTGAGCCTTTGCCTCGGCATCGGCGAGTACGGAAAAAATGGCGAGGGCACGACGCTTGGCACCATCGCTTAGCCGTGAGCCATCGATGATGGCGGTGACATCCGCCAAAGAACGGTGGTGATGGTGGTGGGCGTGATGGTGACCCTCATGGTCATGCTCGTGGCAGTGCTCGTGTTCGTGCTCGTCATGGTCATGATGGTGGTGCTCATGCTCGTGCATGTGCTCGGTGCCCGCTTCGTTGCCGTAGAGCCAGGCCATATCGTGATCATGGTTCTCGAGCTCCTCTGCCAGCTGAACGTCAAAGTCGCAGGCGTCGATGCCATGCTTGTTTACGCGTGTAACGGCAATCTCAAAGCCGTCGACCGGCAGCGTGGCGAGCTGTTCGCGCAGGTGCTCCTCGCTGGCGCCCAGGTCGAGCAGGGCCGCGACGGTCATATCGCCGCTGATGCCCGAGGTGCCGTCGATGATAAGCGTGTGCTGATGATTGGACATGGAATGCTCCTTAGCGGGCGCGGGGTGTGCCGGCGCTCAGATGATTGATAAGACTTGCCTGGTAAGCGGCGCCAAAGCCGTTGTCGATATTGACGACCGAAACGCCGCTGGCACAGGAGTTGAGCATGGCGAGCAGCGCGGCTACGCCACCAAAACTTGCGCCGTAGCCAACGCTGGTGGGAACGGCGATGACCGGACAGCTCACCAGGCCGCCGATAACGCTCGCCAACGCGCCCTCCATGCCGGCGATGGCGATGACCACCTGTGCCTGGGCAAGTTCCTCGGCATGCGCGAGTAGGCGGTGCAGGCCGGCGACGCCTACGTCGTAGAGGCGGTCGACCTCGTTGCCATAGAACTCGGCCGTCAACGCGGCTTCCTCGGCGACGGGCAGGTCGCTCGTGCCGGCGCAGGCGACGACGATGCGTCCGTTGCCGGTAGGGGAGGGCTTGCCGCCCACGAGGGCGAGCTGCGCGTCCGGGACATATCCCAGGTCGATGCCGTTGCCGAGGAGCTCCGAGGTGCGGGCTGCCTTTTCGGCATCCAGGCGCGTGACCAGGATGCGCTCCTGGCCGGCATCGCGCAGCGCTTCGATAATGGCGGCAATTTGCTCGGCGGTTTTACCGGCACCGTAGACAACCTCGCCGGCTCCCTGGCGCACTCCGCGCGAAAGATCGAGCTGCGCAAAGCCTAAATCGGCGGTCGGAGCCGTCTGGATGCGTGTGAGGGCGTCGGCAGGGGTGACTGATCCGCCGGCAACATCGCTCAGTAGCTGCTCTAGATCTCGCTTATCCATATATGTTCCCTTCGACGGCGCAAAGTCTAGCACTCAAAGGGTGTTTTTCCGAACACTAAGACAAAATTGTTCGGAAACTATAGGACAGACTGATTCAATTGTTAGACAGATCGGCTAGTCGCGCAGGATGATGTCCATGGCGAGCATCAGGTTGCGCTCGTCGATGGCAAACGGGGCTGCCTCGCGCGTCTTGGGCTTGGCGCAAAACGCGATGCCAGTGCCCGCGGCCTGGATCATGGGGATGTCGTTGGCGCCGTCGCCGATTGCCACGGTATGGGTCATGTCGACACCGCACTCAACTGCCCAGTCCAGCAGCTGGATGAGCTTGGACTCCTTGGTCACAATGTCGGCAGCCAACTTACCGGTGAGCTTGCCGTCCACGACCTCCAGGCGGTTAGCGAGGCAAAAGTCGATACCCGCGGCAGCCACGATCTTGTCAGCGACCTCGTGGAAGCCGCCGCTTACCACGCCGACCCTCCAGCCCTTGCTGTGCGCCGAGCGCACAAGCTCCAGCGCGCCGGGGGTAAACGTCACGCGCTCAAACGTGCGCTCGAACACGCTCTCGTCCAGGCCGGCGAGCAGCCCCACGCGCTTCTCGAGCGCTTGCTTAAAGTCCAGCTCGCCGCGCATAGCGCGCTCGGTGATTTGCGCAACTTGCTCGCCTACGCCGGCCTCCTCGCCCAACAGGTCGATGACCTCCTGGTTGATGAGCGTGGAGTCGATATCCATAACAATGAGCCGTGCAGTCATGACGGGCCTTTCCAAGTGCTGTTTTATTGGGGCATATTGTCGCACGTGACGCGTGCAGACGGGTGCCGCGACGCATCAATTGTTTCGTCTCCGTCAAGTCTTTGGGCAGGAGCCACTTTTCCGCGGCACATCGACACAGGTGCGATAAGATAGAACGCCATGTCTGGCTGCGCGGTTTACGCAGGCTGGGCAAATCTGTACGACGCCGCCCGGAACGACACGGGGCGGCACAGATCCATAAAGGAGGATCACTGGTATGAGCCAGACCCGTCCCATCGACGAGCATTCCATGCACACCCGTACCTGCGGCGAGCTTCGCCGCGAGAACGTGGGCGAAGAGGTCACCCTCACCGGTTGGGTGAGCCGTCGCCGTGACCACGGCGGCCTTATTTTCTGCGACCTTCGCGACCGCGAGGGCATCACGCAGCTCACCTTCGACCCCGAGCACTCCGACGGCGACGCCTTTAAGATCGCCGAGACCATGCGTCCCGAGTGGCCCATCAAGATCCACGGCGTCGTGCGCTCCCGTGGCGAGGAGACCACCAACACCAAGCTCGCGACCGGCGAGATCGAGGTCCTGACCGACCACGCCGAGGTTCTCAACACGTCCGTCACCCCGCCGTTCCAGATCGAGGACGGCATCGAGACCAGCGAGGACACCCGCCTGCGCTATCGCTATCTGGACCTCCGCCGTCCCGAGATGATGGCCAACCTCAAGCTGCGCTCCGACTTTACCTTTGCCATTCGCGAGGCACTGCACAACCGTGAGTTCATGGAGGTCGAGACGCCCTCCCTGTTTAAGTCCACGCCCGAGGGCGCCCGTGACTTCATCGTCCCCAGCCGTATTCAGCCGGGCAACTTCTACGCCCTGCCGCAGTCCCCGCAGCTTCTGAAGCAGCTGCTCATGGTTGGTGGCGTTGAGCGCTACTACCAGGTTGCCAAGTGCTTCCGCGACGAGGACCTGCGTGCCGACCGTCAGCCCGAGTTCACCCAGGTCGATATCGAGATGTCCTTCGTGGACCAGAACGATGTCATGAGCGCGCTCGAAGAAGTCCTGTCCGATGCCTTCGGTCGCATGGGTGTCGAGATGCCCACGCCGCTGCGTCGCATGAACTACTGGGAGGCCATGGACACCTATGGCTCCGACAAGCCCGATACCCGCTATGGCATGCACTTGGTCGACCTGACCGACATCTTTGCCAACTCCAAATTCAAGGTCTTCGCGACTGCCGCAAACGAGGAGGGCTCTGTCGTCAAGGCCATCAACGCCAAGGGCGCCGGTGCCTGGGCACGTGCCAAGATCGATAAGCTCGCCGGCGTGGCCTCCACGTTTGGCGCCAAGGGTCTGGCCTGGATCGCATTCCGCGAGGACGGCTCCATCAACAGCCCCATCGTCAAGTTCTTCTCGGACGAGGAAATGGCTGCTCTGCGCGAGCGCATGGACGTCGAGCCCGGCGACCTTGTGATGTTCGCCGCCGGCCCGCGCCTGCTCTCCGACGAGATCCTGGGCGGCATGCGTTCGCACATGGCCAATGCGCTCGAGATCAAGCGCGAGGGTCACGACTTCCTGTGGGTCGTCAACTTCCCGCTGTTCCATTGGGACGAGGATCGCAAGGCCTATGCTGCCGAGCACCAGCCGTTCACTCTGCCGACCGAGACCGACATCGCCAAGATCGAGGCCGATCCGCTGGCAGCCGGTTCGTGCACCTACGACTTTGTCATGGACGGCTTTGAGGCCGGCGGCGGCGGTATGCGCATCCACAACGCCGAGATGCAAATGTCCATGCTCAAGCTCCTGGGCTTTACCGAGGAGCGCGCCGAGTCTCAGTTCGGCTTCCTCATGGAGGCCCTCAAGTTTGGTGCGCCCCCGATGGGCGGTTTCGCTCTGGGCCTGGACCGCGTGTGCATGCTGCTCACCGGTTCCGACTCCATCCGCGACGTCATGGCGTTCCCCAAGACGGCCAGCGGCTCCGACCTCATGTCGGGCGCCCCGAGTGCCGTTAGCGGCGCCCAGCTCAAGGACGTCAGCCTGCGTCTGATGTAGGCGAGCGGCTACATATTGCCCGCAACGCGGGAAGGACGTGTGCCTTCCCGCGTTTTTTATGTCGTGACGTCATGGTTCGGAGGCTTGCTGTCGTGCGCCGGGAAACTACAATCCGGAATCTGCGTCCAGAACGGGTCGCGCTTTCCCAAAGGGGGTCCTCTGGGAAAGCGCGACCCAGAATTCAGCAATATAATGGGGCACTGTTTCCGGTTGAGCTGTCTAACGGAAACTGTGCCCCAGAACGAGCGCTCAAAACGGGACAGGCTTTCCGCAACAACTGTCTGGCGGAAAGCCTGTCCCAGTATCTTATAACGAGTCTCTCTGGATCAGCTGCATGTGCATCACGGAGGTGGTCGGCTCGGCACCCTTGATCATATCGAGCGCAATGTTGGCGGCCATGTGGCCTTCTTCGCGCAGGGGCTGGCGGACGGTCGTGAGCGCGGGGACGCAGCGCGTCGCAATCTCGTGATCGTCGAAGCCGACGACAGAAACGTCCGCCGGAACGGATAGGCCTGCCTCGTTGAGTGCGGTGATGACGCCAGCCGCGATACGGTCCGATCCGCAGAGCACGCCATCGAAAGCAATCTCGCGCGCGAGGATCTGGTGTATGGCCTGATAGCCGTCTCCACTGTTCCAGCCGGTATAGATAACGTTTGCGTCTGGGAGGTCTTCGCCCAAGACGGCGCGGTAGCCGCGCAGGCGGTCGACAACAGCGGGGTTGTCTTGCGGTCCCAACACGGCGACGATATCTTTGCGCCCGCTCTTCTTCATGGCGAGTGCCGCAAAGCGTCCGCCCTCTTCGTCGTCGGAGTAGACCGTCGAGAACACATCGCGATAGGGGTGGCCCTCGAGCTGGCCGCACAACACGGTGGGTACGCCCAGCTCGCGCAGCACCTCGAGCAACTCGCTGCCTTTGTAGGGGGAGACGTCGATCACGGCGTCGAACGAGCGTCGCTCAAAGTGCTCGCGTGCGCGGTTGCGCTCATGCGTAGAAGAAGCCTGCAAGATAACGGGCAGATAGGACGACTCCGACAGTTCCTCGGTAATGCCGCTCAAAAACTCGCTATAGGTGGGGTCGCTGAAGAGTTCACTCAGGGGCTCGGTCACGAGCACGGCGATGATTTCCGTGCGCCCGACAGCGAGCGCTCGGCCACGAGCGTTGGGGACAAAATTGACTTCCTTGGCCGCCGCGCGGACGCGCTTTTTGGTTTCCTCGCTAATGCGGGGCGAATCGTTGAGGGCACGCGATGCCGTGGAGCGCGATACGCCGGCAGCTGCGGCAACCTCGGCAAGCGTAGGTGCGGTGCGAACTGGTTGGGTCATGGCGTCTCCTGGAAAATGAGGTCGATGTTGTCACTGATACGGGCTGGTGCGGATACAGCTTACTATAGTGCGCCTGAACAGCGTTCATGATATCCGGCCACTGGCGGCATTTCACATTCAAGCTGCTGCTGAACATGGCTTGCAAGGGTGGGGCATAGATGGGCGCGGCCGTTGTCCGTCGCCTGGGAATGCTGTTTTGCGCTGAGTTTCGATACTCAGGGTGACATAAGTGTCGTGGTTGTACAACCGGTTGCACCGTTAATCCGGCGAAATCGACCGTTCAGCGGACAACCGGTTGCACAGTTTTTTGTATCGCCCGTAAGATAAGGACAACCGGTTGCACAAGAATCACTACGATGACGAAGGAGCATCACCATGGACGCCATTAACGATTGGGAAAACCAAGCGCTCACCCACAGGAACCGCCTGGCACCCCATGCGTACTTTATGGGTTACGAGACCGCCGATCTCGCTGCAACGTACAGCCGCGAGCTGTCGCGCGGGTTTGTCCAGCTGTCCGGCTCGTGGCAGTTCCGCCTCTTTGAGGGCCCCGCTGCCGTCTCCAACGAGGAGCTCTCCACGTACAAGCCCGAGTGGGATCACGTGGAGGTTCCGCACCTGTGGCAGGTGGACGGCTATGGCAACCTTGCCTACACCGACGAGGGTTTCCCGTTCCCGGTGGACCAGCCGTTCGTTCCCTCCGACGACCCCACGGGCGTCTACCAGCGCATCGTCAATCTTCCCGTCGTTCCTACCGGCGCTCGCGAGATCATTCGCTTCGACGGCATCGAGAGCTATGGCGAGCTGTACGTCAACGGTCAGTTTATCGGCATGACCAAGGGTTCGCGCCTGTCTGCCGAGTTCGACGTGACCGACGCGCTCGTCGAGGGCGACAACCTGTTTGCGGTCAAGGTCCTGCAGTACAGCGATGGCAGCTATATCGAGGATCAGGATATGTGGTGGGCCTCGGGCATCTTCCGCGATGTGTACCTTATGCAGCGTCCCGCCGCGCACCTGGTCGACTTTAGGTTCCGCACGCACCGCGAGGGCGATACCGCTCTGATTACGCTCGATACGGTGGCCGAGGGCGCAAGCCGCGTCGTGTATACGCTCAGCGATGGCGAGAATGTGGTCGCTACGGGCGAGTGCGTCGACGGCCATGCCGAGTGCAGCGTGACCGATGCCCACTTCTGGAATCCCGAGGACCCCTTCCTCTACGATCTTACGTTTGAGGTCTACGACGGCGACAAGGTGAGCGAGTACGTCCCGCATCGCCAGGGTCTTGCCGAGGTGACGGTCGAGGGCAATCATATCTACCTCAACGGCACTTACTTTAAGATGCATGGTGTCAACCGCCACGATCACGACGATCACAAGGGCCGCGCCGTGGGCCTCGATCGCATGCGTCGCGACCTGGAGCTCATGAAGCAGCACAACATCAACGCGGTGCGCACTTCCCACTACGCCAACGACCCGCGCTTTTACGAGCTGTGCGACGAGTACGGCATCATGCTGGTCGCCGAGACCGATATGGAGAGCCACGGCTTCGAGAATATCGGCAATATCGCCCTGGTCACCGACGACCCTGCCTGGGAGCCGGCTTACGTTGACCGTGTTGAGCGCCTGGTGATGCAGGAGCGCAACCACGCGTGCATCATCATGTGGTCGATGGGCAACGAGAGCGGCTATGGCTGCAACATCCGCGCGATGTACGCCAAGGCTCACGAGCTCGACGGTCGTCCGGTCCACTACGAGGAGGATCGCAACGCCGATACCGTCGACGTTATCTCCACCATGTACTCCCGCGTGTCGCAGATGAACGACTTTGGTGAGCATCCATTCCCCAAGCCGCGCATCAACTGCGAGTACGGTCACTCCATGGGCAACGGCCCCGGAGGCCTGTCCGAGTATCAGGAGGTCTTCGATCGCTGGGATTGCATCCAAGGCCAGTTTATCTGGGAATGGTGCGACCACGGTTTGGCTGCTGTGACCGAGGACGGCGTTGCCTACGACATGTACGGCGGCGACAACGGCGACTACCCCAACAACAGCAACTTCTGCATCGATGGCATGGTGTTCCCTTGGCAGCAGCCGAGTCCGGGCCTCACTGAGTATGGCCAGGTCATCTGCCCGGTTCGCATGGCTTATGACGCCGAGGCAGGCGAGCTGACTGTCACTAACAAGCGTTGGTTTACCACCCTCGAGGATGTCTGCCTGTCGGCCGAGACCCTGGTGGACGGCGACGTGGTCTGCCGCAAGACGCTCATGCCCGGTGCGGTTGCCCCCGGCGAGTCCGTCCAGCTTCCGCTAGTGATTCACGAGGCCGCGGTAAGCGAGACCCTGCTGACCGTGCGCGCCTACACCATGGCCGCTCACGTCTGGTGCGAGCCGATGTTCCAACTGGGCGCAAGCCAGTTTGCCATCGCAAACCATCCAGCGCCGGCCATCGCGGCTCCCACTCGTCCTGAGCTTACGGTCGAGGAGACCGAGCAGGAGATTCGCATTCACTCCCTCAACGGCGAGCTGACCTTCAGTAAGGTAAACGGTACCGTGAGCGAGTGGAAGGCATCCGGCCGCGACGTCATGGCCTCTGGTCCCCAGGTTGGTTTTTGGCATCCGCTCGTCGATAACCACGCCCAGGAGTACGACTCCCTGTGGAAGGACAACTTCATCGATGTGATGCAGACGTCTACCCGCAAGGTTACTTGGAAGCAGGACGGCAATGCGGTCGTCGTTACTGTGAGCCAGCGTATCGCTCCTCCCGTCCGCGCGTTCGGCATGCGCGTCGAGCTCGTCTACACCGCGCTTCCGAGCGGTCGCGTCGACCTCAAGGTTTCCGGCGAGCCCTACGGCGATTACTCGGATATCATCCCGCGCATCGGCATCTCCTTCGAGGTCCCCGGTTGCGATCGCGCCGTCGAGTGGTATGGCCACGGCCCGGGCGAGAACTATCCGGACTCGCTGCGCGCCAACCCGGTCGGTCATTACCGCACCACGGTCGACGATATGTTCACGCCCTACGTTATGCCTCAGGACTGCGCCAACCGCGAGGGTACCCGCTGGGTTGCCCTGCGCTCCAGCCACGGTGACGGTCTGGTCGTGACGCGTCCGAGCGACGCCGCTTCCAACCCGTTCTCGTTCTCGGCATGGCCCTATAGCTGCGAGGCCATCGATAACGCCAAGCACGTCTACGACCTTGTCAAGGGCGATACGGTCACGGTCAACATCAACGACCAGCTGCTCGGCCTTGGCTCGAACTCTTGGGGTTCCGAGGTGCTCGATTCCTATCGCACCCGTTTTGAGAGCTTCAGCTTTGAGGTGTCCCTGCGACCGCTGACGTCTGCCGATCTGGCTCAGGCACTGGCACCCATTAAGGAGGCATAAGTCATGCATGTCTTTAACTCGCGCGCCGATTTCGACGCTCAGATGAAGTCCGTCAAGAAGTGGATGCGTACCGGACAGGCGCTCGATGGTGTTGCCGACCTGCAGCACGACGTGGCTTACTCCATCGGCGACTCGTTGGTGTATTGGTGGGTGAACGCCCACGAGGCCGCTACCGCCGATCTGGTCGGTCACCGTCGCTATCATGCCGTGCTCGCCCCGCTCGACGGCGACCTGACTGTCGAGGTGGCTTCTAAGGCCGATCTTACCTGTACGCGCGCCTACAGCGATATCGACGATCGTGAGCGCTTTGAGGGAGCGGGGGAGACCGTGACGATTCCTGCCGGCGGCGTTGCCGTCGTCGAGATCGACGAGGCCTACCGTGTCGTGGCTGATGCTGCGGATCCCCGCGTCGTGGTACTGCACGTGACGGTTGAAGGATATTCCTTCCCCAACAAGTAGTATTCGTCCGCCTGGACGTTTGCTTCGCGCCGTTAAGGGGGATGGCTTTGTTGACTCCCTTTTCCCCATTCCCCTTAGCAGGTGCACCGTCCGTGTTTGCACTTGCAGCTCGGACGGGTTTAGATGACATTTAATAGATGATTGGGAGGGCTTATGAGCTCTGAAAAACGAGGAACGATTGGTTCGTTCGCTCTGCTGGGCATGACGGTCGCCGCCGTGTTCGGTATCAAGAACATCATCAACAACAACGCGGCCATCGGCTTGGCAGCTGCGCCGTCGTTCTTCTTTGCCACGCTTTTGTACTTTGTCCCCTATACCCTGGTTACCGCCGAGTTCGTCGGCCTCAACAAGGACTCCGAGTCTGGCGTGTACGCATGGGTTAAGACCTCGATGGGTGGTCGCTGGGCGTTCCTGACGGCATTTAGCTACTGGTTCGTTAACCTGTTCTTCTTTGCGTCCGTCCTGCCCAACGTCATCATCTACGCGAGCTACGTGTTCTTTGGTGCCAACGCCGAGCTTTCGCAGCTGTGGATCACCATTATCGAGATCGTCGTCTTTGCTATCGCCACGTGGGTTTCGACCAAGGGCGCTAAGTGGATCGGCTCCATTTCCTCCTTCGGTTCGACCGCGGCTCTCGGCCTGACCGCCGTGTTCATCCTGCTGTCCCTGGCTGCTGCCTTTGGCGGCGTTGAGTTCGCTACGGCTCCTACTCCCGCTAACATGGCTCCCGACATGAGCAACTTCGCAACTGCGTGGGGCTTCTTCGGTACGCTTGCCTGGATCATCCAGGGCGTTGGCGGCGCTGAGTCTGTCGGCGTGTTCCTCAACGACCTCAAGGGCGGCGTCAAGGCCTTCGTGCGCACTGTCGTTATCGCCGGCCTGACCATCGGCCTTCTGTATGCAGGCGCTTCGCTGCTGGTTAACCTGTTCATTCCCGAGGGCAGCGTTGCCATCTCCACCGGCATCTTCGACGTATTCGGCGCTGTCTTTGCCCACTTTGGCATTCCCATGGAAGTGTCCACGCGCGTCATTGGCCTGATCCTTCTCGCTGCCACGCTGGGCTCCCTCATGATGTGGACCTCGGCTCCCATCAAGGTTTTCTTCACCGAGATCCCCAAGGGCGTTTTTGGTAGCAAGATCGTCGAGCTTAACGAGCATGGCATTCCCGCCCGCGCTGCTTGGCTGCAGTTCGCTATCGTCGTCCCCATCCTGATCATCCCGGCCCTGGGCTCCGGCAACCTCGACGACCTGCTCATGATCGTCACTAACATGACGGCTGCCACTGCTCTGCTCCCGCCGCTGCTGATCCTGCTTGCCTACTTTATGTTGCGCAAGAACTTCGACGCCGCTCCCCGTGACTTCCGCATGGGCTCGCGCAGCTTTGGCCTGGTCGTTGCCGCATTCCTGCTTGTGGTCTTCTGCTTCGTGCTTATCTGCGGCACCATTCCGCTCGATCAGCCGCTGTGGCTGACGCTGGTCTACAACGTTGGCGGTGTGGTTGTCTTCCTGGGCCTTGCCGTGATGTGGTACAACCGCTACATCAACCGTCTGCGCGAGACCGATCCCGAGGCCGCCGAGAGCGAGCTGCGCCCCTCCGTCCTCGACATGATGGAGTAGCGGCTAGGATTAATCTACGGCTGTGGAATAAATCGATTCCCTTTCCTAAGGAGGGGCCTTACGAGGCCCCTCCTTTTGTGTTTTGGGGCATGGTTTTGGACCTTGTGGTCAAAAAATGCCAAATATGAGTACTGTTGCAAAAGAGGTGTCATATCTATCGGCCGGTTTTGAGCAAAAATGGACTCAAAATCAATTTATCTAACCCCCTTTAAATGGCGTTTGACGGCTTTCAACCTCTTCGAATCGCTCAAAGTAGGCAATTTGCTCTCGATTTTGCTGCTACTAAATTGGTGACAGTACTCATATTTGCCACTTTTTGACCACGGGGTATCCGGAGGGGCTCTCGACAAGCGTCTAATGCTACAATAACTACCACGTGGCTGGGTTTGCCGGCCGAATGTGCGATGTCTTGGGAGGGGACATGGTCGAGTTTACGAAGACGATTAAAGATCCGTTGGGATTACATGCCCGCCCGGTTGCGCTGCTCTATGACATCATTGCCAAGCACCGTAGCGACGTGTCGGTCAGCATCGGCGACCGCCATACCGACGGTCGCGATGTCATGGGCCTCATGGCTCTCTACGGCGAGTGCGGCGAGGACATCATCTTTCGCGTTTCGGGCGTAGACGAGGCTTCCTGCGTTACGTCGATCAGAAACCTCTCGCTCTAAGCATGACAGGGCGCGGCAAAGGACAGCTCTTTGCCGCGCCTTTTTGTTTCATATAGGAAACTTTTTCGAAATCTGAATAGGGACCCTTTCCAAAAAGTTAACCACGTGCTAGTTTACTAAAGCGAACATAGACGTGGTTAACTTTTATCGCGTCGATGTTGAGGACGAACTGACGTTAGGAGCCACTCATGTCTTGCGGACCGCAGATGCCGGCCATGCCGCTTTCGATGGTAAAAGCGGGCGAAACCGTGCGCGTGTCTCGTGTAAAGGGCAATGAGGACATGAAGCACCACCTCAAGGACCTCGGCTTTGTCGAGGGCAACGAAATCCACGTGGTGAGCTCGAGTGGCGCCAATATCATCGTCACGGTGCTGGGCGCACGCTTTGGCATCGATTCCAAGGTTGCCATGCACATCATGACCGTCGGTTAGTTCGCAGCATTTCATAAAAACCGAAAGGGGGACAAGAGGATGAAGACGTTGGGTGACGTTAAGGTGGGCGAGAGCTCTACCATCGTCAAGCTTCACGGTGAGGGTGCACTTCGCCGTCACCTTATGGACCTGGGCCTCATCAAGGGCACTTCGTTCAAGGTCGTGAAGGTTGCACCGCTCGGTGATCCGGTCGAGATCAACGTGCGCGGCTACGAGCTTTCCATCCGCAAGGAGGAGGCGGCCGTCGTCGAGGTCCAGTAAGGGCTCGCGACGTGTATTACTGCAGATAAAGTTAGGTATTTCTAACTTAATGCTGCAACTTTGAAGCACATTATCCAGCTTGCGCGGAGAAAGCAGCGCAGGCACACAAGGAAGAAGGATTGAATGGCGGATTCTCAGATCCATGTCGCGCTGGCGGGTAACCCCAACTGCGGCAAGACCACGCTTTTCAACCTGATCACCGGCGCCAACGGCTACGTTGGCAACTGGCCCGGCGTCACGGTTGAGAAAAAGGAGGCCAAGCTCCTAAGCGACAAGAACGTTACCATCACGGACCTCCCTGGCATCTACTCGCTTTCCCCCTACAGCCCCGAGGAGCAATGCTCGCGCGATTACCTCATGAGCGGCGAGCCCGATGTTGTCGTCCAAGTTGTCGATGCCACCAACCTCGAGCGTAACCTGTACCTGGCGCTTCAGGTTATCGAGACCGGCCTGCCCGTGGTTGTTGCCCTCAACATGGCCGACTTGGTCGAGAAGAACGGCGACAAGATCGACACGGACAAGCTCTCCAAGAAGCTCGGCTGCCCGGTCATGATGATCTCGGCTCTTAAGAACAAGGGTATCAAGGAGCTGTTCGAGCAGGTCAAGAAGTCTGCTGCTTCCAAGGGCCAGGTGCCGGAGCACAAGTTCGATTCCTCCATCGAGGACGTTCTTGACCACATCGAAAACAATCTGCCTGCGAGCGTTCCCGCTAACAAGCGCCGCTATTACGCCGTCAAGCTGTTCGAGCGTGATGCGGACGCCTGCAAGCTCATCAACCTCACCAAGGAGAAGGCCGCTCGCGTCGAAGAGCTGGTCGCTCAGTGCGAGCAGGACTGCGACGATGACGCCGAGTCCATCATCACCGGTGAGCGCTACGGCGTGATCGCACACATCATCGACGAGTGCCTCACCAAGGCCCCGGCCAAGATGAGCACCTCCGAGAAGATCGACCGTGTGGTTACCAACCGTATCCTGGGCCTGCCGATCTTTGTGGTCATCATGTTCTGCGTGTACTACATCGCCGTTTCCACCTTGGGCGGCACGGTGACCGACTTCACCAACGACCAGCTCTTCGGCACCGACGGCTGGTATGTGCTCGGCCAGGGCCGCGATGCTTACGATGAGGCTGTCGAGGCCGCGGGTGACGACGCCGACTCGGTCGACCCGGCACAGTACGGCCCCTATGTCCCGGGTATCACCACCATGGTGCACGACGCCCTCGTGGCGGGTGGCACCGAGGACGGTGGCCTGGTCGATTCGCTGGTCTGCGACGGTATCGTTGGCGGCCTGGGCGCCATCTTCGGCTTTGTGCCGCAGATGTTCCTGCTGTTCGTGATGCTGTCCTTCCTGGAGGACTGCGGCTACATGGCCCGCGTCGCCTTTATCATGGACCGCGTGTTCCGCCGCTTTGGCCTGTCCGGTAAGTCCTTTATCCCCATGCTCGTGTCCTCGGGCTGCGGCGTCCCCGGCGTCATGGCCACCAAGACCATCGAGAACGAGAAGGACCGCCGCATGACGGTCATGACCACCACGTTCATCCCCTGCGGCGCCAAGCTGCCGATCATCGCCCTGCTCATGGGCTCCATCATTGGCGATTCTTCCACCACGGCCGCGTGGATCAGCCCGCTCTTCTACTTCCTGGGCGTCTTTGCCGTCATCGCCTCGGGCCTCATGCTCAAGAAGACCAAGCTCTTTGCCGGTCGCCCGACGCCGTTCGTTATGGAGCTTCCTGCCTACCACTTCCCGGCGATCCGCTCTTGGGCGCTGCACGTGTGGGAGCGCTGCTGGGCCTTTATCAAGAAGGCCGGCACGGTCATCTTCGCGTCCACCGTCGTGGTTTGGTTCCTCTCCAACTTTGGTAGCTATAACGGTTCCTTTGGCTTCCTGCCTGCGATGGACGGCATCCCCGAGGAGTTCACGGACTTCTCTGTGCTCGCCATGCTGGGCAACCTGGTTGCCTGGATCTTCGCCCCGCTCGGCTTTAGCACCTGGCAGGCAACCGCGCTGACCGTCTCTGGCCTTGTCGCCAAGGAGAACGTCGTCGCCACCGCCGGCTCGCTGCTGTCCGTCGCCGACGCGGGCGAGACCGACCCGAGCCTGTGGACCGCGTTCGCCGGCATGTTCCCGACTATGGGCGCCTGCGTTGCCTTCGGCGCCTTCAACCTGCTGTGCGCTCCGTGCTTTGCCGCCATTGGCACCATCCGCAACCAGATGGATTCCGGCAAGTGGACCGCGATTGCCATCGGCTACGAGTGCGCCTTTGCTTGGGTGATCGCCCTGTTCATCAACCAGTTCTACAACCTGCTTGTGCTGGGACAGTTTGGTTTCTGGACGATTGTTGCCGTCGTGCTGCTCGTTGCGATGCTCTTCCAGATCTTCCGTCCCATGCCCAAGCATGCATGGACCGACGAGGACGAGACCAACACTGCTTCCGCCGCAGTTTCCGCTTAAGTCCGAATAAGGACCAACCCCTTTTCACGAGCCCGGGTGTCCCAGCGACACTCGGGCTTTTTGGTGGGGGAGATGTGACGTTTCCGCAGATAAAACCGACCAATATAAATCTGTCCCTTATTGGTAGGTGGAGGATGGGGTAAAGTAAGTGGTGGTTAACTAGAGGAGGCTTGCTATGGCACCTATCGATATTGTTGTACTGGCTGTTATCGGCGTTGCGTTTGTCGCCGTGTGCGTGCGCATCTACCGCAAGGGCACCTGCGCCGACTGCGCTCAGGGTGGCGTTTGCACGGGGCATTGCTCCAACAAAAAGACCTGTGCCGCGCTGAAAGGCGTCGACAAAATTGCCGAAGACTTGGGCCGCGGTATTCATTAGCTGACCAGCGTTTGGGTATGTTTGGCTGCGGATACGGCAGTTGCTGATATGATAGGTACGTTAGCAACTGCCGCCGAGCGGCTTAAACGAAAGGAACCCTGTATGGAGTCTTCCGCCTATCCGATGCTCTTTAGCCCGATCAAGGTCGGTACGACCGAGGTCAAGAACCGCGTCTTTATGCCGCCGGTGTCCACGAACCTGGCCGATTATGGCTATGTGACCGACGACTTGGTCGATCATTACCGTGCCCGCGCCAAGGGCGGCGTTGGCCTTATCATCACCGAGGTCGTGACGGTCGAGCCTACCTATACCTATCTACCGGGTGACATGTGCTGTTACGACGACACGTTTATCCCCGGCTGGGAAAAGCTCGCCGCCGCCGTGCATGAGTATGGCTGCAAGATCATGCCGCAGCTCTTCCACCCCGCCTACATGGCCTTTAACATTCCGGGTACGCCTCGCCTGATCGCTCCGTCCTTTGTGGGCCCGTCTTACGCCCGCGAGGCACCGCGTCCCATCACGGTCGATGAGATTCACGAGCTCACGCATCAGTTTGGCGACGCTGCCGTGCGTATGCAGAAGGCCGGCGTCGATGGCGTCGAGGTCCATGCGGCACACGCCCACGGCATGCTTGGCGGTTTTTTGACCCCGCTCTATAACAAGCGTACCGATGAGTACGGTGGTTCGCTCGACGCCCGTATGCGCTTCTTGCTCGAGGTCATCGCCGAGATTCGCGAGCGCTGCGGCAAGGACTTTATCATCGACGTCCGCATCTCGGGCGATGAGTACACCGATGGCGGCCTGACCCTCAACGACATGATCTACGTCTCGCGTCGTCTGGAGAAGGCCGGCGTCGACATGATTCATGTGTCGGGCGGTACCACCATCAAGCGCGGCTCCGCGATTCCCGCCGCCGGTCGTCACGCTCCACGTCCGGGTTGACGGTGCAGG
>CABRZY010000018.1 GCA_902475475.1 uncultured Collinsella sp. | reverse complement strand
CCAATACGCTCGGCAAGCTCCTGATAGCCCGCACGGCGATCGTCCTCAAGTTCACCCGAGGGAAAGTCCATCTCATCGAGGGCGGCCTTGAGATACAGCCCCGTACCCCCGCAAAACACCGGTAGGCGGCCCTCGCCAAGCAAGCGCTCAACATGCGCACGAGCGTCAGCCTGATAAAGCGCAGCAGAATATGCCACACCCGGCTCTACAATGTCGACGAGACGCAGCGGCGCCGCACACTCATCGGGCGCCATCTTTGCGGTACCGATGTCCATGCCGCGATAGATTTGCATCGCATCGCACGACAGCACTTCGGACGAAAGACGAGCTGCCAAACGGTCGGCAACATCACTCTTACCAACCGCCGTCGGACCGACAATCGCAACGGCGGAAAGTCCTGCCCTGGGAGAAACCATTAGCGCGGCTCGCTCACAACGGAGCCGGACAAATACCAGGTCTTGGCAACGTCAACGTCAACATCAACGATCTTGCCAACAAGCTGATCGATGCTGTAACCCTCGGGGATAGGCGCATGCACGGTCTGATTCTTGGAACTCTTGCCCAGCAGGACCGCGTCGTTCTTTTTACTCGTTCCCTCAATGAGCGCCGGCACCACAGTATGAAGCTCACCCTGGTTATACTCGTGTGCCGTAGTCTCGATAACCTTAACCAGGCGGTTGAAACGCTCGAGAATAACCTCATGCGGCGTAGGATCGTCAATCTCGGCGGCCGGGGTGCCGGCGCGCTTGGAATAGATGAAGGTATAGGCCTGAGCATAGCGGACCGTCTCGGCAAGTGAGAGCGTCTGCTCAAAGTCCTCTTCAGTCTCGCCCGGGAAGCCAACGATAATATCGGTCGAGAGCGCGATATCGGGCATGCGGTTGCGAATGCGATCGACCAGGCCCAGATAGTCCTCGCGTGTATAACGGCGATTCATCTCTTTGAGGATACGCGTGGAGCCCGACTGAACGGCCAAGTGAAGCTGCGGCATGACGGCGGGCGTCTCGGCCATGGCGTCGATGGTCTCGGGCAGCAGATCCTTAGGATGAGAAGAGGTAAAGAAGATGCGCTCCACACCCGTATCGCCCACGGCACGCAGCAGATCGGCAAAACGCGGCTTGCCAAACAGATCGCGACCATATGAGTTAACGTTTTGGCCCAGCAGCGTAATCTCACGCACGCCCTGGCGCACCAAACCGGTCACCTCGTCGACAATCTCCTCGAAGGGGCGGCTCTTTTCGCGACCGCGCACGTACGGCACGATGCAATAGGTACAGAAATTATTGCAGCCCGTCATAATGGGCACCCAGGCGTGATACTGGGTCTCGCGATGCCACGGCATGCTCATGGCATCCGTATCCTCATGCTCATTGGTGCGGATATGACGCTTGCCATCAAGGAACGCCTCGGCAATGAGCTCGGCCACATGTGCGATGGAATGCGTACCAAAGATGACATTGACGTTATCGACGTTGGTGAGCAGGCCCTCGCCATCGCGCTGCGCGATGCAACCACCAACGGCAACCACACGCTTGCCCGAGGGTGAGGGCGGGAGGCTCTTACAAGAGTTGCACTGACCGTACAGGCGAGTATCGGCGGCCTCACGCACACAGCATGTCATGAAGACAACGATATCGGCATGCTCGGGATCGAGCGCCATGAGGCAACCATACGAATCGAGCAGACCGCTCACACGCTCGGAGTCGTGCTGATTCATCTGGCAGCCAAAGGTGCGGATAAAATAGGTTTTACCGGCAAGAATATCGCGTACGGAACGCTGGTCCATGTGCATAAGTCCTAACGATGGAAGGGAGGCGAATCGAGGCAAGCAGAAGCTATGCCACAGGCTTAACATCATCCATGACGACGTTATCCATAGCAGCTCGATTGATCTGGTGAACGTAGATAGAAAGGCGGATGGCCGTGCGCGACTCCCCGTTAATGAGGATATCGGAGAACACGGGCGCGCAGGAAATATCAAAACCGGTTGGAATCAAAAAACCGCGCGCGATAGCCACGGCCTTAATGGCCTGGTTGACAGCACCGGCACCGACACACTGGATGTTGACGGGTACACCATCCTTGACCATGCCGGCGATGGCGCCGGCAACGGACGCGGGCGATGATTTGCTTGATACCTTCAGGCAATCCATGAAGAAACTCCTGCGTTTAAAAGTACGTTTTAACTGCAATAACTTTATCGTACCGAGTGGACTCGGTAAAGGCACTATTCCTCTTTGGCAAGATCGAAGGTCACGGTGATTCGATCACGCGAAACGCGAATCTTTGGGTTGCCGCAAAGGTTGAGATAGTACCGGGCGGCAAGGTCATTAAAGTCGCGCTCCACAGCACGCGAAAACTGTGCCATGTCATCCTTGGCAATACGTAGCCCGCGACGATCCTTCGCAAGATCGACAGGAGCCGGCGCATGCGAGGACGAATCACGCTCGCGCAGCAGACGCGCGGTCACACCGCGAACGGGCTTAATCTGCCCTGCCAAAATGCGATGAGCCGTGCGCTCGGACATCTCAAGACCCAAACCCGAACAGATACGGATAAAGTCCTCGGCATCAGAGGCAAGGCCTAAACGATCGACAACCGGAAGCTCACTCTCGTCGTCAATGAACAGGAGACGCGACGTATCGAGCCGACTTGACGCCTGAGCATAAAGGGTCGCGGCAATCTCAGACGGAGAACCAAGATAGACATCGCAACCACGCAGCTCCTCGAGCGCAAACTCACAGGCAGCGCGAATAATATTATGCGGGCCGCGAGCACAGACATAACGTCCGTCCTCATCCTTGACGGCCTGGGGCCAGCTGGACTGATCGGCACGCTCACTGAGGCGGTCGGCTGCAACGCTCACCTTAAAGGCTGAACCAAGATCGACGCCGGACGTGACCACACGGGCCTCGTCGGTGTTCTGCTTGATCGAAAACAATGCCATGCCACGACCGTGAACGCCCCAACGGTCCATCTTCATGCTCTCGAGCTTGGAGGTAACGCGGGCATCGAAGATTCGCTCTTGCATATCCCGCGGAACGCCCGAACCGTTATCCAGAAAGACAAGCGTGCGGACGCCATCTTCCTTGGTCGTGGCGAGATAGACCTTGTCGGCGCCGGCATCGCGAGCATTACGGAGCATTTCGATGACGATATCCTCGACATGCTGAATGTCGTGTTTTGCCTGGCGCCGCTCGGCCTCCGAAACGCGGAGGCGGACATACCCCTCGCCAAGGTTCTCCTCGACGCGAAGGTTGCCCTCCCCCGACATCGACGCGATAAATGAGATGAGCTCGTTCGCGTCGCTCATGTTATTTAGCGATATCGACAGCGCGGCTCTCGCGAATCACGACGACGCGCACCTGACCGGGATACTCCATCTCTTCCTCGATCTGATGGGCGATATCGTGAGCCAGGACCGTGGACTGGGCATCGGAGATCTTGTCCGGCTGAACCATGACGTGGACCTCGCGACCAGCCTGCATGGCATAGGTACGCTCGACGCCTTCATGGGAGTTGGCAATCTCCTCGAGCTTCTCAAGACGCTTGATGTAGTTCTCGGCAGACTCGCGACGGGCACCGGGGCGAGAGGCGGAGACGGCATCGGCGGCCTGTACCAGGACATCGAGCACCGTGTTGGGGTCGACATCGGCATGGTGAGCCTCGATAGCGTGAACGATAACGGGCTTCTCGCCATAACGGCGGGCAAGCTCGGCGCCGATGACGGCATGCGGGCCCTCGACGTCGTGGTCGATTGCCTTGCCCAGGTCGTGCAGCAGGCCGGCGCGCTTAGCGGTCACAACGTCCAGGCCAAGCTCGGAAGCCATCACGCCGCACAGATCAGAGACCTCGAGGGAGTGCTGAAGCACATTCTGACCAAACGAGGTACGGTAGCGCAGGGCACCAAGGGTCTTGACGATCTCGGGGTGCAGGTCGTGGATACCGGTATCAAAGGCAGCCTGCTCGCCAGCCTCGCGCACGCGCTGCTGAACCAGGTCGGCAGCCTTGTGATACATCTCCTCAATGCGGGCGGGGTGAATGCGGCCGTCGGCGATGAGGTTCTCGAGGGCAACACGGGCGGTCTCACGACGGACCGGGTCGAAGCTCGAAAGAACGACGGTCTCAGGCGTGTCGTCGATCACGAGGTTGACGCCGGAAACCTGCTCGAAGGTCCGGATGTTGCGACCCTCGCGACCGATGATACGGCCCTTGAGGTCATCAGAGGGAATGTGCACGGAGGTAACGGTGACCTCGGCTGTGTGGTCGGCAGCGCAGCGCTGAATCGCCAGGGACAGAATCTCCTGGGCGGTCTTGTGGCACTCGGCGCGAACCTGCTGCTCGGACTCGCGAATGATCGTGGCAGCCTCGTGGGTGACCTCGCCGCGAACTTTATCGAGGAGCTCCTTGTGGGCGTCCTCACGGGTCAGGTCGGCGATACGCTCGAGCTCGGAGGTCTGCTTGGCGCAGAGCTCCTCAAGCTCGCGGGAGCGCTTCTCGACCTGACCGGCCTGGCTGGACAGCTGGTGCTCACGCTTGTCGAGAGCGTCGTTTCGGCGATCAAGGGACTCCTCGCGCTGCATCACACGGTTCTCGAGCGTACGAATCTCGCTCTTACGCTGCTTGTCCTCGGCCTCGGCGGCCTGCTTGTTCTTGATGATCTCCTCTTTAGCCTCGAGCAGAGCCTCTTTTTTGAGGGTCTCGGCCTGACGCTTAGCATCACCGATCAGGGACTCAGCCTGTGCGTGTGCCGACTGGATCTTTTCGTCGGCCTCGTGAAGACTACCCTGCTTGGCGGTGCGCATGTAGGCAATGGCGGCGATGGCACCCAAAACGATGCCAACGAGCGCTGCGATGATAGGCATGCTCACTCCTTTTTATGGATTCGTTACACAACAAAGCGAACCGTCCTTACGAACGGCTCGCGACATTTGAGTAATATGGGCGCAGCTTATGCGGGTCGGATACAGATAAACATATAAACAAACTCATCACAGATGAGCACATATCACAAAGCAAATGACAGTGTTTATCGTACGTTGAACCACAACAACTGTCAAATAAATGGCCCCGGCACGGCGGCTAAAACACGGTGAACGGCAGGGCCACAAAACACATACGCCTAAACCGCACATTCCTCGCGTTCGGCATCGAGACGTGCCTTAACGGCATCGGCGGCGACGTGATACGAGAAGCCCTTGCCCATCAAAAACCGAACCAGTTTTTCGAATTCGCGCGTCTCTGGAACACGCCGCTTGGCGAGCAGGGCTGACGCACGCGCCAAATCGTCTTCGACGGCAAAATAATCCTCGGGATAACCGGGAATGTCATCGAGCACGACATGACGGCGCTTGAGCTCGGTCTCGATTTTGCGCTGTCCCCAACCGCGCCGCTTGCGCTCCTCGATAAAGTACGAGCAAAAGCGGCTCTCGTCTAAAAAACGATACTCGGTGGCGCGCTCGACGGCGAAATCGATCGCAGGCTGGTGAAAGCCGTAGCGAGCCAGCTTGTCACGGACCTCACCCGTCGCATGGTCGCGGCGCGATAACATCTCGGTCACCATGGTAAGTGCACATTTACGCTCAATGAGCTGCACCGCCTCACGGAAGTTGTCCCAATCACAGGGAAGATCGGGGCGGTTTTTGACATACAGCCGCGCGACCCGCACGGGAATCCAAATGGACCGCTCAAAACCGCCCTCAAGCTCACAATCGATATGTGCGCAAGGCTTTTTGGACGCATACCCGCTCGAGAACGAGGAGGCCGCCTTCTTATCGGGAAAGACGACCGTGGCCTCGGTCACCGTATACGACATGAGCGTAACCGCTACTCGTCGTCATCATCGAGCATGGCGGAACCATCGATGGCGTAAAGCTCGTCAAACTCCTCAGGCGCAGGCTGATCGGTCAGCTCGACCTCGGACGGAGCATCGTCATCAAACTCAAGTCCACAGGCAAGGCGGACCTTATGCTCAATCTCGTCGGCACAATCGGGGTGTTCGCGCAGGAACGCCTTGGCGGCCTCGCGACCGTTGCCGAGCTTATCCTCGCCATAGGCAAACCAGGAGCCCATCTTCTTGCAAATGCCGCACTCGACAGCCATGTCCAGAATCGAGCCCTCCTTAGAGATGCCCGTACCGTACATGATGTCGAACTCAGCAGAACGGAACGGAGCTGCCACCTTGTTCTTAACGACCTTGGCGCGCACGCGGTTACCGATAACCTCGTCCTTAAGCTTAATGCTGTCGATGCGGCGAATGTCGATACGCACCGAAGAGAAGAACTTAAGGGCGCGGCCGCCCGTCGTGGTCTCGGGGTTGCCGAACATGACACCGATCTTCTCACGCAGCTGGTTAATGAAGATGCACGTCGTGTTGGACTTGGACAGCGAGCCGGCGAGCTTGCGGAGCGCCTGGCTCATCAGGCGAGCCTGAAGACCGACCGTAGTATCGCCGATTTCTCCCTCGATCTCGGCACGCGGGGTCAGCGCGGCGACGGAGTCAACGACGATGGCATCGATCGCGCCGGAACGCACGAGCATGTCAACGATCTCGAGCGCCTGCTCACCCGTATCGGGCTGGGAAATCAGTACCTCGTCGATATCCACGCCGATGCGCGCGGCATACGTGGGATCGAGCGCGTGCTCGGCATCGATAAATGCCACAACGCCACCCATTGCCTGGGCCTCGGCCAGGATCTCGAGCGAAAGCGTCGTCTTACCGGAGGACTCAGGACCGTAAATCTCGACGATACGGCCGCGCGGCACGCCGCCGATACCCAGCGCGGCATCGAGTGCCAGAGCACCCGTGGGAATGGCCTCGACCTCGAGCTCGGGACCACCGTCGCCGTACCTCATGATGGAACCCTGGCCGAATTTCTTCTCAATCTCGGCCTTGGTGGTGGCGATCATCTCATCGCGCTCTTTACCCGTCGTGCGAGCATGAACGGTACGTACGGGACCTGAATTCTTGGCCATGAATAGCCCTCCTCTTAACAACCTGCATCGATAATAAACGAACGGCTGTTCGTGGTCAACCGTTCAGGCCAATCATATACAGGCAGTCTTTCCAAAACCCAACCAAACGCCGACCAAACACTGACCAAATGCTTGACCACAAAGGAACAAATAAGAGCAAGGAAGGCAAGAATACGTCTACAACCAGCGCAAACGCCAAATGAGCCTAAGGTCCCTATCTCCACAATTAAGGGGCCCTAAGGCCCCTTAAAACACGTCTATTCCATAGAGTTGAGCACAAGGGCAATGCGTCCCAATGCCTCCGCGACCGCATGGGCACGAACACACGAACGGTCGCCCTCATAGTGGCAGCGCACAGAGTCCACGACCGGCACGCCCCCATCGGCGGAACGATACGCCCAGCCAATATAGAAAGTGCCAGCCGGATCGTCCTCAGTGCCACCGCCGGGGCCGGCATAACCCGTTGCGCTCACTGCAATATCGCTCTGGTACAGCTCCAGCGAACCCACCGCCATCTCGCGCGCGGTCTGATGCGACACCGCGGTATAGCGGTCGAGCGTCTCCTGCTCAACACCAAGAACACGATGCTTAATCTCATCGCAATAGGTCACCGCACCGCCACGCAGCACCGCCGAGGCGCCCGGGATATCGGCAATAGTCGAGGCGATCATACCCGCCGTCAGCGACTCAGCCGTCGAAACCGTCACGCCCCGAGCGCTCGCGCGCTCGACAATTTCGCGCGCCAGCTCCTCGTTATGTGCGGAAATCTGCTCAAAAGAGTCCGTCATACCCACCAGGACCTAGACCGAAAAGACGATCTTGCGGCAGTTCCAGAAGTACTGGGCGCCCGAGATAACGGTCAGGACAACGGCAACGGCGTACAGGAAGCGCGACACCGAGTAGATGCCGAGCGTCAGCGCCACCGGGCCAAGGTGCAAGCCGGCCATAGCAAAAACGCACAGGTAACCGCAAATGGAGACCATCGTGGTTGCCGTCTTGTACTTGCCGAGCTTATCGGCCGCAACGACCAAACCGGCCGCACTCGCGACCATGCGAAGGGCGCTCACCAGCAGCTCGCGGAACAGGATAATGAACACGGACCACACGGTCACCGCGCCAAAATCCAAGAACAGCAGCAGGGCCGAGAACACGAGCAGCTTATCGGCGATGGGGTCCAAGAATTTACCGAAGTCGGTGATCTCGTTGCGCGAACGCGCCAGATAACCGTCGACCTTATCGGTGCACGACAGGATCACATACAGAATGAAGGCAGCGGCGGCGAGCGGGCCGTCGAAGGTGCTCCAATCCGTACCGGCAACACTCGTGTGAGAAAGCGCCGACACGATCATGAACACCGGGATAAAGACGATGCGAACGCACGTCACGATGTTGGCGGGCGTCCAGACACTCGTCAGTTCCTTATTGCTCTCGTTAGCCACGACGCTCTCCTACTCCACAACATGACCGATAAGCTCATAGCAGAAGCTATCGGTAAACTCGACGGTCAGAATATCGCCCACGGACGCCTCGCTGGCGTCCAGATGCACCGCGCCATCGGAATCGGGCGCCTGGAACCAGGCATGGCCGATCAGCTCGGCGCCATCCTCGGTCTCTTCGATACCGTCGACGATCACCTGGGCGCGCTCGCCCACATGTGCGGCAGTGGCGGCAAAACCGAGCGACTCGGCCAGGTCCATGGCCTCCTGGGCGCGCTCGAGCTTGACCTCTTCGTCGACCTGACCCTCCATCTTAGCGGCCAGGCTGCCCTCCTCCTGCGAGTAGGCAAAGACGCTCGTGTAGTCAAAGCCGACGGTGTCCATAAAGTCGATAAGGTCGCGGAACTCGTCGTCGGTCTCGGTCGGGAAGCCGACCATGGCCGTGGAACGGATCACGATGCCGGGGATACGCTCACGCAGATCGCGGAACAGGTCCTCGAGCTCCTGGCGCGAACCAGAACGGCGCATGGCCTTGAGAATGCGCGCGTCGCAGTGCTGCACGGGGATATCGATATAGGGCAGCACCTCGGGCGTATCGCGAATCGTCTCGATGAGTTCGTCAGTCATGCCCTCGGGCTGCAGATAGAGCACGCGGACCCAGACGTTGTGCGGGCGCACGGCCTCGGCGACGGCACGCAGCAGCTGCGCCAGATTGCGCGGCGAGCCATCGGCGACGTCCTCGTCGGCAAAGTCGGTACCCCAGATGCCCGTGTCCTGGCCGATCAGCACGATCTCGCGCACACCGCCGGCAACCAGGTCGCGCACTTCGGAGATGATGCTCTCGGCATTGCGCGAATGATAGCGGCCGCGGATGTAGGGAATCATGCAGAAGCTGCAGAAGCGGTTGCAGCCATCGGAAATCTTGACGTAGGCGACAGCACCCTCGACGGTACGTTTGACCTGCGGGATATAGGCTGCAATCTCGCGCTCGACACCCAGCACGCCATCGATGACCGCCACGATGCCGTCCTCCTCGTCGGCCTTCACAAAGGCAGCGACCTCGGGCAGCTCGTCAGGTAGGTCATCGCCATAGCGCGACGGCACGCAGCCGCACATGACGATGGGGCAAGAACGAACGCCGTCCTGAACCTCGTTGGCGAGTTCGAGCGTGGTCTCGATGCTCTCGGACGTTGCGGAGGCGAGGAACGAGCAAGTATTGACGATGGCAATATCGGCATCCTGCGGGTCGAATGCCTCCTCGTAGCCCGCGGCGGTCAAAAGAGAACGCATGCGGTCAGTGTCAACCTCGTTCTTAGCGCACCCGAGGGTGATGTAGAGCACGGAGCCCAACGGTGTATCCATGTTGGAGAGCGGTCCTTTCGATTGATATTAGCGGTAGTTGGTGAACTGCAGCGGCTGGCCGTAGTCCTGGTCGCGCAGGAACTGGATCACGGACTGCAACGCGTCCTTCGAAGCAGAGGAAACACGCAGTTTGTCGGCCTCGATGGTCACCTTGACCTTGAGCTTTTGGTCCTTGATGTCCTTGTTGATCTTCTTGGCGGTCGCTTGGTCGATACCCTCGACGATATGGCCGAGCACGCGCACGGTGCCGCCCGATGCCGCCTGCGGAGCATCCCACGAGACGGCCTTGAGGTCGATGCCGCGCTTGATGAGCTTGGAGCTCAGCACGTCGACAATCTGCTTGGAGACAAAGTCGGCCGGGGCGTTGATCGTAAAGAGCTTGTCGCCCTTCGAAAGCTCGATCGTGGCGCCGGAATCCTTAAGGTCATAGCGCTGGGAAATCTCGCGCGTGGTCTGCTGAAAGGCGTTATCGACCTCTTGCATGTTGACCTCGGACACGACGTCGAAGCTGGAATCTTTAGCCATGATGTTTCCTTTCGCGTACGAGCGGCCTAGTAGCTATCGTACGAATTGTCGGTAGAATCGGTGGGTGTCTGACCGTCAGTTGCGGTATCGGCGCCATCCGTGGACTGGGCATCGGTACCGTCGGTGGTATCGGTACCATCGGTGGTGTCGGTACCATCAGAACTTTCACCATTCTCGGAATCAGACGTCTCCTTCTTGGGAACGGTGATCGTCACACGCGCCACGCCCGAGGTCTTGGTATCGTAACGAACCTTTTCACCGTTCTTGGTAACGGTGACATCGGAAGGCTTGGACGTGGTGATCTCGATCGAGGACTCGGGCGTGTACTCCTGCTCAAAGGGGCCAGTCGCCTGGGCGCCATAGACCGACTTGCCGTCAACCTTGACCTCAATCCACGCGGTCTTTCCCTTGGCAACGGAGACTTTGACCTTCGTGACCTCGTTCTCTTCCTTCTTGGCCGTCGTCTTGGTAGCGTCCGAATCAGTCGACTCATCCGTCGCCTCATCGGTGTCATCGTCCTCGTCGACCGTTTCGGTCTTCTTAGAAGACTTCTTGGTCGTCATCTTGGTAGCAGTGGGCGTCTCGGGCGTGTTCTCGGGCGCCGAAGATGCGCAGCCACGCAGAAGCACCACGATGAGCACAATCAACAGCAGCACAACGGCACCGATGCCGGCGTAGACGATACGCGGATCGAGCCCGTTGTTTTGAGGAGTACGTGATCCGCCGCGTCCACGACCGGAACTGCTGCGGCCGCCTTCCTGAGGCATACGACCGCGATTGCTATCGGAACGGCCGCGATAGCCGCCCTGGCCCTGAAGGCTGCGCTGACCCGAGCGGGGCGCAAGCTCACCGCGGCCTTGATAGCCACGCTGGCCCGAACGCGAAGCCGAAGAGCGCTGGCCATACGGCTGTGATTGAGAGCGAAGACGCGGCGTCACCTGCGTGGTATCGGCATCCGCATAGCCACCGCGAGAGCGTCCCATAGAGGCACCACGGTAACCGCGATCGGAATAGCCGCCGTCGCCGTAGCCGGCACGAGGGTCACGCGCCACGCCGCGGGCAGCGGGAAGTGCACGGTCCTCGGGCATCGGCGTACTGCGGAACCGGTCACGCTGTGAGCGAATCTCCTCGCCCGAACCCGTCTCGGTAATATAACCGGCCTGCTGAGGACGCTGTCCATAGCGGGTCGAACGACCGCCCTGAACCATCAGGAAGCGCCCGTTATCGACCGAGGAACGCGAATTGACGTAGCCGGCGGCGTCCTGAAAACGACCGCCCTGCTGCGATGTCTCGCGTTCGTATGCCATCAGGTCGTCAAAGTAGGCATTGACGACCTCGCGCGGATTGAGGCCCAAAAAGCGAGCATAGCTCGAAATCATGCCCTGCGCATAGCCGCGCGGCGGCATCGAGGCAAAGTTACCGGTCTCGAAAAACTCGATGATCTGCGGCCTGATTTTGATGGTGTTGGCGACCTGCTGAATGGAAAGGCCCATTCGGCGACGCTGCTCGAGCAGCATGTCACCAAAGCGTGCAGCCATCAGAATCCTCCAAACTCACGATCTTCACGTGCCATCTCGGCGTCGACAGATTCCAGCGCGGCAAGCCCCTCCTCGTCCAACAGGACCTCGCGCGGCTTGGAACCGTCGGGCGGGCCGACGACACCCTTTTCTTCCAGCATGTCCATAATACGCCCGGCACGCGCATAGCCAACCTTCAGACGACGTTGCAGGCCAGATGTGGAGCCAAGCTGCGATTCCACCACAATATGGGCGGCTTCCCAAATGAGCGGATCATCGTCTTGCGGCTCGGCTACTCCGGTGCGGACAATACCGCCGCCACCCGCCATGGACATGGAAGCGGGCGCCACGGCAGACAGAATCTCCTCGTGGTAGTCGGGCTCGCTCTGCGACTTGACGAACTCGACAATCTCGTTGATCTCATCATCCGAAACAAAGCATCCCTGAATACGGCGAGGCTTGCCCCAGTCGACCTTGGAGAACAGCATGTCGCCCAAACCGGTAAGCTTTTCGGCACCCATCTGGTCGATGATGACGCGCGAGTCGATACCCGTGGCGACGTTAAAGGCGATGCGGTTGGTGATGTTGGCCTTGATAAGGCCCGTCACCACGTTGGAGCTGGGGCGCTGCGTGGCCACGATAAGATGAATACCGGCGGCACGGCCCAGCTGGGCGATACGCACAATCGACGCCTCGACGTCCTTGCCGGCAACCATCATCAGGTCCGAAAGCTCGTCAATAATGATGACCAGGTAGGGCATCTTTTGCGGCGGGTTGTCGTAATGCTCAAACTCGCCGGCGGCCTGCTTTTCGTTGTAGGTCGAGATCTTACGCACGTTAAGGCGCTCGAAGACCTTCAGGCGACGCTCCATCTCGGACACGGCCCATTGCAGAGCGCTCGCGGCCTGCTTGGGTTCGGTAACGACCGGTACATAAAGATGCGGCAGGCCGTTATAGCCCGCAAGCTCGACGCGCTTGGGGTCGACCATGATCAAGCGAACGTCCTCGGGAAGCGCGCGCATGAGCAGGGTCGTGATGATGGAGTTGATCATCACCGACTTACCGGAACCAGTGGTACCGGCGATCAGCAGGTGGGGCATCTTGGCAAGGTCGGCGACGACCGGCGTGCCCTCGGCATCGCGCCCGATTGCGAGCTCGAGCGGACCGCCCTTCACATAGGGCAGCACGTCGCCCAGGTTGACGTTCTGGCGCTTGCGATTGGGGATCTCGATGCCCACGAGCGAGGTGCCGGGGATCGGGGCAAAGATACGCACCGACTGGGCAGCGAGCGAAAGCGCGATATCGTCCTCGAGGCTCGAGATCTTGCTCACGCGCTCGCCCTCGCCAGGTTGCAGCTTAAAGGTCGTCACCGTGGGGCCGGCGATCCAGCCGACCACGCGGGCACTGCGGCCAAACTCAAGCAACGTGGACTGAAGCGACTCGGCAGTCTGTTCCAGCTCCTTGTCAGAAGACGCGGAGGACGCCGACTGCGGGTTGGCATGCAGGATTTCGAGTGGCGGAAGCTTAAGGCCATCCTCTTCTTCGCCCTCGTTATCTGCGGCGCCGCCGTCCGCTCCCCCAGCCCTAGCCGCAGCCGATCCGACAGCACTCGAGGCAGGCGCATCGGCAACCTTGGGATGCTTCAAGAAGTCGGGAATCTGAGGTGCTGCCGAGACAGGATTCACGGCAAACGGCGGCTCGGACTCGTCAATCTTATCGGGGTCGTCTTCCATCGAAAGCTGGCCGGTTACCTGTTCGCGCTTGGCATGGCGACTCGGCAGCAAAGTTGTCTTTGCGGTCTCAATCGGCGCCTCGTCGTCCTCGTCATCGTCCTCGGTGAGCTCAATCTCGCTCTCGGACCAAGACGGGTCGGGCTCACTCGTATTGAGTTTGGGCGCAGCCTTGCCCTTCTTGGCATGGCGGCGCGGCAACAGCGTCGTCTTAGCGCGCTCAGCTTCCACGGCATCGGACACGTCGACAAACGGATCCTCGTCCTCGTCGTCATCGTCCAAAACCGGGTCCACATCGTTGCCCATGACCGTGGTCACGGCAGCATCGGAGCCCTTTTGACGAAGAATGCTCAGGTGAGGACGGGCAACGCCGGGCACCGACAGGGCCTCATCGTCACCCCACGGACTCGCGTTAACATCGGCACGACGGCGCTCGGCAAAATCGGCCGCACGGTCGCGAGCAGAGCGCAAAACGCCGCCCACCGAAAAGCCGATGATGACCAGGCCCACGACGACAAGGCCCAACAGGACCACCATCGCGATAGGCTTACCCAGGGCATTCTGCAGCGCACTCGCAATAAACGCACCAATGTAGCCACCCGAGGCGGACAGATTTTGCGGCGTGAACATAAGGTCGCACGAGTCGCTCGTACCCGGCACCATCAGCGAGAGAATGGAGACGACGGCGATAAAGACCACGGCGCCGCCCGCAACAGAGCGCGCGTTGAGCGGCGAGTCCTCACCTAAAAAGAGCGTGGCGGCAAACAGCAAAATGACGATCGGCAGCACGTAGGCGCCCAGGCCAAAGCCAAGGTGGTAGAAACCGGCAACCGCAGCCGTCACGGGTGCCGTTGCCGGAGAAATCACGGCAATGAAGGACGCAATCGCCAAAACGGCGATGACCACGCCGGCGATATCGCGGTTGGCCGAGGGCTCGACCAGGGGCTCAAAATCGTCGAAGTCGGCCTCGTGGCCCTTATTGGCACGCAGATGGGAACCGGCACCCTTAGCAGATGCCGGTTGGTTGTTGTCTTTATTGCCTTTGGCGTTTTGTGCAGATCCGCGCGCCAAACTAAACCTCCATGACGACCGGGATGATCATCGGACGAGTGCGCGTACGGCTCCAGATAAAGTTGGAGAGCGAGTCGCGCACGGCCTTGCGAATGGCATCGGAACCGCTGCTCGTAAAGCTGAACTTGCCCTTCTCGATCGTCTTCATGATGGACGCGGAGGCATCCTCGGAGAACTGGTCGTCGATGGCAAACGAGACGCCGCGGCCCAAGAACTCGATGGCCTCGATCTTCTTGTGCTTGAGCGAGACGATGGCGACGGCCGTAACCATACCGTCGTTGGCGAGCTTCTGACGATCGCGCAAGACGATGGGGTCGGTATCGCCGATACGCAGGCCGTCGACGTAGACGACGCCGGACTCGACGGGCGTACCGCGTTTGACGATACCGCCGCGCATCTCGAGCGTGTCGCCGTTATCGAGGATAAAGATATGATCGTCCTTGATGCCCATCTTGCGGGCCAGCTGGGCATGGGCGCGCAGATGCACGGCCTCACCGTGAACCGGCATAAAGTACGTGGGCTTGGCCATGGCCATCAGGAGCTTGAGCTCCTCCTGGCTACCGTGGCCCGAGACGTGGACAAGAGCGCGGTTCTTATCCCACACGTCGCAGCCGAGCTTGGCCAGGCTGTTGACGACCTGCTGGACGGCCTTCTCGTTGCCGGGAACGGGAGTTGCCGAGAGGATGACGGTATCGCCCTCGTGGATGGAAAGCGTCTTGTGCTCGCCGTTGGCCATACGGGACAGCGCCGACAGCGGCTCGCCCTGCGAACCGGTGCACATGACGACGATCTTATCGTCGGGCAGGTTATCAATGTCGAAAGCATCGATGATATCGGCATCGTCGATGTTGAGGTAGCCCAGCTCACGCGCCACGCGGGTGTTCGTGAGCATGGAGCGACCGGTCACAACGACCTTACGGCCGCACTTGCGGGCGGCATCGCAGATCTGCTGCAAACGATGGATGTGGCTCGAGAACGACGCGACGAACACGCGACCCGGGGCGTTCTTGATGGCGTGCAGCAGGTTGGGTCCAACCTCGGCCTCGGACTTGGTAAAGCCGGGAACCGTGGCATTGGTGGAATCGGACAGCAGCAGGTCGATGCCCTGCTTGGCAAAGCGGCTGATAGCGGCATAGTCGGGCGTGACACCATCGATGGGCGTCTGGTCGAGCTTAAAGTCGCCGGTGTGCATAACGGTGCCCTGGTTGGTGCGAATGAACACGCCCAGAGCGCCGGGGATGGAGTGCGTCATCGAGAAGAAGTCGAGCGAGATGCCGCCGAGGTTGACATGGCTGCCGCCCTTGACCTCGCGGAACTTGGGTGCGCGGATGCGGAACTCGGAGAGCTTGCCCTCGATAAAGCCAAGCGTCAGCTTGCTCGAGAAGATGGGCACCTTATTGTTGAGGTCCTGCAGCAGATACGGAAGCGAACCGGTGTGGTCCTCGTGGCCGTGGGTGACGACGATACCGCGGAGCTTCTCCTCGTTCTCCAGAACATAGGTGTAGTCGGGAAGCACCAGGTCGATACCGGGCTGGGAGTCGTCGGGGAACATGAGACCGGCGTCGACGAGCACCATGTCGTCGCCGCACTCGAAGACCGTCATGTTCTTACCGATGCCGTCAAGGCCGCCGAGCGGGATGATCTTCAAGGGAGATGATTTTTTAGCTGCCATAGGTTAGTGTGGTTTCCTTTCTTCGAAACGGGTCTGAAACAACCGACGGGGCGCTTCTGGCAAACCGACCGCCGGGAACGTACAAACATGCATCACAGAGTCGATGCAGTAACTGCATTATGATACCCATTTGCCCACCAACAGACCACCCATGCATCAAAGCCCCATCTGAACCGGTCTATCCCGCCGGTCTGGGCCCATCGGGGG
>CABRZY010000017.1 GCA_902475475.1 uncultured Collinsella sp. | reverse complement strand
AGGGCAAGCAGTGCCAGGCCGCAGCCCGAGCCGATGATCTTCTTGGGATCGTAGCCGGTCAGGTGCCACAGCTCGGTGCACACGACGTCGCAGGGGTTGGAGATGCTCACGAAGATGCCGTCAAAGCCGGCGTCGACGATGCGCTTGGCAAAGGTGCGGGCGGCGTCGGTGGTAAAGAACAACTCGCCGTCGCGGTTGCCAGCGGCCAGCGCGACCTTACCGGCAGCGTTGACAATGACGTCGCAGCAGGCCAGCTCCTCGTAGTGGTCGTAGCAGTTGACGATCTTGGTGTTGTACGGGACAAACGAAAGGGAGTCGCGCAAGTCCTGGACCTCGGACGTCACCTTGGCCTCGTTGATATCGCACAGGTACAGCTCATCGGCAATGCCCTGCATAAGTAGGCTGTTGGCGACATGTGCTCCTACGTGGCCCTGGCCGACCACACCGATCTTACGCGTCTGGTACATATATGTATCCTTTCGGCCGAGTTTTTCGCGTCGAACCATTGTAGCGTTCTGCTGTTACTTTGCTAGGCTAAAGTGCCGTAGATTTTGGGACATGCCTTAATCTCTACTTTTGGAGTGATTTGGGCCGCTGACGGCATCGCTGGGCGATGCGCTCGCGCGGATGGGGCCGGTCGTTGTACCATAGCTGCAACTGACTCGTAAGGAGCATCCATGCCCATTCGCATCCCCGACGCCCTCCCTGCCGCCGCGCAGCTCGAGAGCGAGAACATCTTTGTCATGACCGAGTACCGCGCGCTGCACCAGGACATCCGTCCGCTGCGCGTGCTCATCCTCAACCTCATGCCCACTAAGATCGCCACCGAGACGCAGATCATGCGCAAGCTCTCCAACACGCCGCTGCAGGTGGAGGTGGACCTGCTGCGCACCAAGACGCACGAGGCCACGCACGTAAGCGCCGGCCACCTGGAGACGTTCTACCGCACGTTCGACGACATCCGCGACATCCACTACGACGGCCTGATCATCACGGGCGCGCCGGTGGAACAGATGCCGTTCGAAGAGGTCGACTACTGGCCCGAGCTCTGCCAGATCATGGACTGGTCTACCACGCACGTGCACTCCACGCTGCACATTTGCTGGGGCGCGCAGGCGGGCCTGTATCACCACTACGGTATCCAGAAGCATGACCTGCCGGCAAAGGCGAGTGGCGTGTTCGAGCATTATCTGGTGAAGCCGCAAAGCCCGCTGGTTCGCGGCTTTGACGACCGCTTCTATGCCGTGCACTCGCGCAACACCGATGTGCGCCGCGAGGACGTGGAGGCCGAGCCGCAGCTTGAGGTCGTGGCCGTGTCCGACGAGGTGGGCCTGTACATCGTCAAGTCGACCGACAGCCGCCGCTTCTTTGTCTTTGGCCATCCCGAGTACGACACCGACACGTTGCGCCTGGAGTACGAGCGCGACGTGAAGCGCGGGTTCAACCCCCAGGTGCCGGCGCATTACTTCCCAGGTGACGACCCCGCCGCCGAGCCGCGCAACGTCTGGCGCAGCCAGGCTCAGTTGCTCTACACTAACTGGCTCAACTACTACGTCTACCAGACCACGCCCTACGACCTGGCCCGCGCCGGCGAGGAGCACTAGGCTACGGCTGCTGCTGTGCCGGCGGCGTGACGAGCGTGGATATCCGGACGGACGAGCGTGGATTTTCGGACATTTACAAATCGAGCGTGGATAATCTCCCACTATTGGCTTGAAACTAGGCTCAAAACGGGAGATTATCCACGCTCATTTTTTAGGCATGTAGATGCCGATGGCTCGGCTAAGCGACGGTGCGCGCAGAGACAAAGTCGCATTTGGCGTAGTCTTGAATCTCGACGGGTTTTTCTTTCTGATAATCCGATGGACCAAGGCCTCAAAATGTGGAGACAGGGACCCCTCGACAACCGCCCTACCTGCAGATATAAGCCATCAGCCTAAAACGTCCAAAACCGTCAAGCATTTGGTCAGCGCCTGGACGGTATTTGGTCAGACTTCGCATGAAACCGTCTGGTACGTTTGCGCCGTTCCAAGATTTGGGAGGCGACATGGGAAACATGACGGCGAATCAAAGGCTTGCAAGTCACATTAAAGCATGCGAACAGCAGATGAGCTGCGTGTACGCGCGCACGGCGGCGGAGGCAAAGCAGATTGAGCGGCGGGCGGAGGCGGGAAGTCTCGAAGCGGTCATGCCGGGGCTGTATGCGCGTCCGGAATACTGGTCCGAGCTCAAGTTTCGGCAGCGTTATCTGCATCGGGTGCGGGCGCTTGCGCAAAAGCACCCCGACTGGACATTTTGCTCCTATACGGCGGCTGTTATCTATGGCCTTTCGGTTTCGCATGCCAATTTGACGCACATCCATATCGCCGCGATGCCAGCCCAATCGACGACGCCGGGCTCTCAGGTCATTCGTCATCGCTATGCTCGTCAAACACGGGCCACCCAGATGGATATCGCCGTAACCGATATCGATCAAACGATTACGGATTGCTTGGTCGATGCATCGTTTGTCGAGGGACTGATCATCGCGGACTCGGCGCTCCATGAGCAACTTTTGTCGAAGGAGCATCTCGTTGAGACTGTCGACAAGCTTGGTCTGAATCGTCGCGGCGTTGTGACGGCGCGCAGGGTTGCACGATGTGCCGATGGGCTGTCGGAAAGTGGCGGCGAGTCCAAGGCGCGTGCCCTGATGATCGAGCGCGGTTGGCAGACGCCGGAGCTGCAAGTTGAGCTGTTCGACCCGGTTGAGCCGGGACGACCGTATCGCGTCGACTACTTGTGGCGCGTGGGCGACCGGCTGATTATCGGGGAGTTCGACGGATTCGTTAAAAGCGAGAAGGCGGCGGAGGAGGGCAAGCTCGCGAAGGCGCAGTTCGATGAGCGCCAGCGCGAGTCGAGACTTTCGCTGCTTGATAACTGCAAGATTGTGCGCTTGTGCTGGGATGATCTAAGGGATCCGACAAAGCTCGATCGCAAGCTCAAGGTCGCCGGCGTGCCGCGTGCGTGCTGAGGCAGTTGCAGGGCGTTTGGCTGCACAAGCGTGGAAAATCGGACGGACGAGCGTGGATTTTCGGACGCTTGTTGAATGAGCGTGGATAATCTCCCGTTTTTAACTCGTAAGGGGGCTCAAAGTGGGAGATTTTCCACGCTCATCTTGCGGGTGCGATACAGCGGCGGCTAGGCGCTGACGATGTTGGGCAGCGGCAGATCGTGGGCGTCGGTGGGAACGTGGTCGACGCGCTGTTCGTCAAAGGCGATGCCGACGATTAGGCATGCGGGCGAGAGCATGGGCAGGTAGCGGTCGTAGCAGCCGCCGCCGTAGCCCAGGCGCGCACCGGTTCGGTCGAAAGCCACGAGCGGCACGACAACCATGTCGAGCTCGGCGGCGGGCACGATGGGGAAGTGGTCGCTGTCGACGTCCGTGGCTGCGAAGGCCCGCGTAGGGTGGGCGATAAACGGGGCCTCGGACGCATTGCAAGCAGAGACTGCCCGCATGCACATGCGCTGGCCATAAGCCATGGCGTCTGTTGCCGAGAGCATGCACGGATAGGCTACACGCCAGCCACGCGCGACGGCCGCGGCGGCAAACGCGGCTGGGTCGACCTCGGAACCCATGGCGGCATAGACGGCAACGGTGCGTTGGCCCGCAGTGCCGCTGGACTCCATCAGCTCAACAAGCCGCGCGCATACAACAGCAGACTTCGCTGCCCGAACATCCAAATCAATAGCATCGCGCCGAGCAATCACCGCCCGCCGCAGCTCAGCCTTATCCATCTCAACCTTATCTCCCAAACCTACCAAAAAGGGACAGGTTTATTTTGGCGGGTTTTATCTGGGCAAACGCGATATGGGCAGTAAAGCCACCGCAAATATGCCTGTGAACTGCGCCCTTTGTGGTTGTTTGGGCTTATGCGGTAATGCTATAACGCCGCAGCGATTGCTTCAGTCACAAACTTATTGAGTGACTCACCCTTCTTTGCCGCTGCCAGCGCTGCTTGCTTGTGGAGCTCAGAGCCCGTTCTTACGTTGAACGACCCCTTAAAAGCCCGCTCGGGTTCCTTGCCCTTCTCGGCGCAAAACTCAAGGTAATCGTCGACGGCGTCGTGGAAGCATTGCTCCACTTCTTTAACCGTGGAGCCTTCAAATACGATTGCGTCCCTAATGCCGGTGACCATACCTGTTAGCACATGCTGTTCGGCATCGAACTCGACTGGGGCGAAATAACCCTTGTATGCCAAAACGTTACTCATGACTACCTCCGACATCTTGCAGAAATCGTACGATGTTTCGAATGGTCCCCGCTGTCAATTCGTCAGATGGATGTGGCGCGTGCATTACGAACATCCTGCCATCTGATGGCCTGTAGAAGCGAACGCGCGATCCGGATGTCTTGCCTTTGTTGTCCATTTCAAAGCCATATGAAGCCATGACTTTTAAAAAATCGGTATACCGATACGTCGAAGGGCGGCTAAGCAGCTGGGCGATGAGTTTATCGGTCCGCGTCATCCCGCCTCACATTCTGCAACTATATCCTAGTTGCAATTTAAGTCTGATGCAAGCACCCCTACTATAGAACATGTGTACGTATAGAACAAGTGTTCGAATCAACACAAAGACACCTGTGAGCTGCGCCCCTTTGCGGTGGTTTGGGCTGAATGTTGCGCAACAAGGGCTGTGGCTTTGGGTTTACCTTCATGGTGGAAGGAATGAACCGAAAGGAGCCCGCCATGTTTTGTCGCTCGTGTGGCACGCCGCTTGTCGACGACGCCCTCTTTTGCCCCGTCTGCGGCGCACCCGTAGCACCCGACCAGGCCGCGGCCACGCAGCAACCCCAGCCTGCCGCGCCCGCTCCTGGGCAATACGTGCCCGTGCAGCAGCCCGCGCGGCGCAGGCGTTCCAAGAAGCCCCTCATCGCCCTTGCCGCGGCGCTTGTCGTGGCGGCGGGCATCGGCGGTGGCGCGCTGTTCTACTTCACCCAGATTGCGACCACCCCAATCGACGAGAAAACCTTCCCGGATAGCGGCATGCGTGCGCTTGTCTCGACCAAGTACGACACTAACGGTGACGGCCGCATCTCGCGCGACGAGGCCAAGGCGGTGACGTCGGTCGAGCTGGACGGCGTCGCGTCGACGCAGGGCCTGGGCAAGGTGTTCCCCAACGTTACCAGTGTGGAATACGGTGGGGATAAACTCGTCAACCTGGACCTTTCGGGCTGCGGCGACCTTAAGACCGTCGAGCTTAACTCGGCGAGCAACGTCACCGTCGTTAACCTGGACGGTTGCGACAACATCGAGAAGCTCGACCTTTCAAATGCCGGGGAGCTCAAAAGCGTCGATCTTTCGGGTAAAAAGAAGCTCGCCACGTTGGCACTGCCGCAGGATACGAAGATCACCGGCGTTAAGGACACGCAGCTCGACGAACTGTGGCTGCCGATGTCCTATGAAGGCACCGATAAATCGGACCAGTACGGCGATATCTACGAGATCGAGCGTGACGAGAACGGTTACGTCACGGGCTTCACATCTGCCGTCAAGCAAGGTGGCGGCGTAAGCTACAGCGTCGAGCACGATGAGTCGCATCGTATCTCGGAGATTGAGGAAGATCTGGCGGGCGGTTACGAGAACGTCAACACGTTTACGTACGACGCCGACGGCAACGTCACGCGCATCGACTGCGATGCCGACATGAGCGATTCGTCGAGCACCACGACGTTTACCTACGACGCGGATGGAAACCTGATCAACAAGACGACCCATGCGGGTTACGGCGAGAGCGCGAGCACGTATATTTATCAGAACGGCAACATGGTGACCAACACCGATACCAGCCCGGCCAATCCTCGGACGGTCGTGTATTCGTGCGGATACGACAAGGATCGCGTGACGTCCTTTACGCTGGACTGCCAGGGCGACACGGTGGGAACTACGTGGACGATTACCGCGGGCTACGAGTATGACAAGGACGGCAACATTTCGCGTATCTCGCCTGTGGCATATGACTCGCACGGCAACGACTACGGCTCGCTGAACTCGTACGCAGCGGTGGATTATTCGTACAGCGACGGAAAGCTCGACAGGATCGATTCCGAGCGCGGCGGCTATGCGGAGTTCTATTACGACGAGCACGGCAATCTGACGTCGGTCGACGAGTATGCCGGCCGCGGTTCGGATGCCGAGTTTGAGTTTGAGCACGAGGTCGAGTACCAGCGCTACTTCTGCAACAAGCACGAGAAGAACAAACCGGAGGAGTGGATTCGGCTGGATGCAGAGTACGACGTTGACCAGGGTAGCTGGAACAATGACTCCGATTATGGTCGTGAGTGCTTTGCAAGGATGTACAAGCTCGATCCGTTAGGGGCCAGGCTGAACCCGTTTATCAAGTAGCGGCTCGCCCGCAAACCACCACAAAGGTGCCTGTCCCCTTTGTGGTGGTTTTGCTTGGCTGTGGCTAGGCCAGCAGGTCGATGACGTTAAAGCCGGCGTTGCTCTTGGCGATGACGTCTCGGCCGCCAAAGACGCAGGTGGGCGACGCGGCTGCGATGCGCGTCACATCGGAGCCGAGCGAGCGCAGCTCACCGGGCGTGGCCGCGAGCATCTGGGCGCGGCGCTCCTCGCGCGCGTGCGGATCGAGCCCAGCCAGGTAGGTCGTATTGCGGCGCTTGGTGAGCGCGTACGGCTTCACGGGCGCGTCCATGCCGCTCACGCAGCTCACGATAAAGCCCTCAAAGGCGGCCTCGTCGGGCTCAAAGCTGCCGAGCCATGCGCCCGCGCGTTCCATGCGCTCAATCGAAGGATCGACCGCCGGGTCGCGGTAGGTGTAGAACGCCGTCTGACGCTCACCGGCCGCGCGGAATCCGCAGCCGTACGCACCGCCCTTCACGCGGATCTCGTTCCACAGGTAGTCGTAGGAGAGCGCGTTGGCGGCAACCGCCCAGGCGCCCGTCACGTCGATGCCCAGGCGACGCGGGTCGCACGCGCGCGCCGCAAAGCAGATGTCGCTGGGGATGACAAAAGCCTCGTGGCGGTCGCGCGGCTCCGGCACCACGAGCGTGCCGCTGCCAGCGCCGTCGCCCGCGCCAAGCCCCAGGTCGCCCGCGGCATCCCAGTACGCGTCAAAGTCCTCGTCGCTGCCGGTAAAGCTCGCCATGCAGCCATCGGCCACAAAGATGCGGTCTGCCAGCTCGGCAAGCTTGGCGCGCAGGCCGTCCAGTCGCTCGTCAAAGTGCTCGAGCAGATCGCGCAGGAACAGGTAGAAGTCCACGCCCGAAAGCTGCTCGCGCACCACGGCCGAAGGCGAGCTGTAGCTCATCGCGCGACCCAGCGCCGCCGAGTGGCCGTTGTTGATAAAGCCCTGCTCAAGCCCAATGCGAATCTGCGTGAGCACGTCGCGCACGCGGTCGGCGTCAGCATCGAGCAACAGCGTGCTCGACCACACCTCGCGCGGCAGGCTCGCCAGCGCGTCGATCTTTTCGGACAGGGCGCCGGCGCTCACCAGCAGGTAGGGGCGCACGCCGTCCACGTCGGGCTGCGTCATGACCTCGGTCGTAAAGCTCAAAAAGCCCAGCTTGCCGGCGAGCAGGTTGTCGAGTTCCTCGGCCGAATGCTCGCGCGTGGGCAGCTGCTTGAGCAGGCGGCAGAGCAGCGTCACGTAGGGCAGGTCCTCAAATGCGACGCAGCTCAGATCGAAATACTGCATGGCGTAGGCCAAACGGTTGGTGGGAATGTCGTGGCGCAGGCAGGGGATGGGCGCAGTCGTGTCCACAACGAGCGGCGGCTCGGGGCGCGCCGCGCCAATGTCGGATACACGCAGACGCGGTAGCGTGGCCTTGTCCTCGGGCGTGTCCTCGGCCTCCTGCGCGGCACGCAGCACGGCCGTGCGCTCGACCACGTCCGCCAGTTCGGCATCGGTCATGGCGTCGCGCTTGGCAGCCAGCTCGGCAGCCTCGGCGCCCTCCGCACCCTCGGCAGCGTCTACCGGAACTAGCTCGACCAGCGCCATGTGGTCGTTTTCCAGCACCAGCTCGCGCAGCAGGTCCTCAAAGTAGCTGCCGTCCAGCTCGCCACGCAGCTCCTCGTACACCGGGCCGTACTTGAGCGCCAGCGTCGCGGCGTCGTCATCGTAGAGCCAAGTGCTCAGCGCGTCGCACGCAATGGCCACGCCGTCGGCGATGCCATAGTCGCGCTGGCGCAAGTCGTACTCGTTGCTGCTGATGATGGCCTCCAGGCGCTCGCGCGGAACGTCATGCTCGCACAGGTCGCGGCAGGCGTCCTGGAACACGCGGCGCAGTTCGCGCGCCACGCCGGGCTGCGCGTTCTGCAGCATGATGAGCTCGTAGGGCTGCAGGCTCTCGGCCGCGGTGTAGCTCACCACGTTGCCGCCCAGGCCGGCGGCCAGAATGGCCTTCTTGACCGGTGCCTCGTTGGAACCCAGCAGCGCCTCGAACAGGATATCTGCTGCGATCGTGCGCTTGCGGTCGAGCGCGCTGCCCAGCACCAGGCCCAGGCCTACCAGGGCGTTCTCGGGCGTAGTGGCCATCTCGACGCGCTTATACTCGCAGGTCACGGGCTCCTGCACGTCCAGCGGATTGGGCGCCAGCGCGGACGGGTCCTCGCCGGCGGCAACGGCGGCGTCCATGCGGCGGCTCGCGGCACTCGGCTGCGACAGATAGCGCTCGTCCAAAAAGGCCAGCGCGTGGTCCACGTCCAGGTCGCCGTAGAGCGTGATGTAGGAGTTGGAAGGATTGTAGTGGCGCGCGTGCGTGTCCAGGAACTGCTCGTAGGTGAGCGCGGGAATCGCGCGCGGGTCGCCGCCACTCTCGTGCGCATAGGCGGTGTCGGGATAGAGCGCGGCGTTGACGGCGTCGTCCAGCACGCTCATGGGGTCGGACAGCGCGCCCTTCATCTCGTTGAACACCACGCCGTTATAGCGCAGCGTGCCCTCGCGCAGGCTTGCGGAGCTGCCACCGTCATCGCGGTCCTCGCCCTCCGGCAGGTCCAGCTCGTAGTGCCAGCCCTCCTGCTCAAAAATGGTGGGCTTGGTGTAGATGGCCGGGTTGAACACCGCGTCCAGGTACACGTCCATCAGGTTGTACAGATCCTGCTCGTTGGTGGTGGCAACGGGGTAGATGGTTTTGTCGGGGTAGGTCATGGCGTTGAGGAACGTCTGCATGGAGCTCTTGATCAGATCGACGAATGGCTCCTTGACGGGGAACTTGGCCGATCCGCACAGCACCGAGTGCTCAAGAATATGGAACACGCCGGTGGAATCGGCCGGCGGCGTCTTAAAGCCAATGGCAAAGGCCTTGTTTTCGTCGTCGCACGCCAGGTACAGCAGGCGAGCGCCCGATGCGGTGTGGCGCAGCACGTAGGCGTCCGAGTCGAGCTCGGGCACGGTCTCGCAGCGCTCGACGGCAAAGCCGTGGCAGGTGGTGCCGGGCACCAGCAGCGCGGCAGCAGCGGCGCGCGGGTCGGTTGAGGTAGTGGACATATGTAGTCTCCTTTGACGCCCCAGCGGGGGCGAATCGAGTCGAATCCTCGAGAGTATACCCATATGGAGCCGCGGCTCTGCGGCGAACTGGAGACGATGTGGGTGGACTAGCCTAACTAGGTTGATAACGATTGCCGCTGGTAGCCGCTGCACCCCGCTAAAGTGAAATAACACCCCGTTTACCGATCATTTAGGAAACATATGGACTCCTAAAAAGTTCTAATATAAGTCATCTATCTATAAACTGCTGATTCCTTGCAAAGGTATGGTTGATATGGTTGAAGCAAATAGCGTTATCCCCCTGTACAAACAGATTGTCCGTGCGCTTTCTGATTCGATCGCCAACGGCACGTACCGCCCGGGAGATAAGCTTCCGACCGAGGCGGAGCTTATCGAGCAATTTGGCGTGAGCCGAATAACGGTTCGCTCCGCAATTAAAGAAATGGAAGATGCTGGGCTTGTTGAGAGGGCCCGCGGCAAGGGCACGTTCGTTTCGTCGGACACACAGATGTATGCCGCGGACGACCGTGAGAGCTTTACCCATTCGTGCCAGCTTGCGGGAAAACAGGCGTCTACCAGGGTTCTCGCAATGGGTTGGGACTTACCAAGCCTGCGAGACGCGAAGTTCCTGGGCGTAGACGATACCCAAAAGGTATTGCGTAGTCGTCGTCTGCGCCTTGTGGATGACAAGCCCACGATGCTGGAAACCAATAGCTATTCCGCTGCGCTTTCTTTTTTGGAGCATGAGTCCCTCGAAGATTCGCTGATGGCGGTACTCGATCGCCAGGGGATCAAGATGGGCCCCAACACGCGTACGCTCGAGGTCTGCTATGCGAGCGAGCTCGAGGCGGCATACCTTAACGTGGAACTGGACTCTCCGCTGCTTCTGTTTGTCGATAGACGTTATGCTCCAAGCGGCGAGCCGCTCTTCATCTCCCGTCAGGTGTACTGCACCGAGCGACTGAAGTTCTATTTGTAAATTAGAGAGAGATTAGTCTATTTACCGACCAATTGTTACCGTTCGCGGATTTGGAAAATAGACACACCACGTAGGGCAGATTGCTAATATACTTTGTTATGACAATATAGTACGTCCTATTGGTATTGGAGAACTATGAATAAGATATTGCTAGCGAGTCATGGTTATCTCGCCCAAGGCATGAAAAGCTCTCTGGAGATTCTGATGGGCACTAACGACCGAATCGAGTGCCTGTGCGCCTATATCGATGACGATTCAAGGGACGTCGCGGCGTTGATTGATGCATGGATGGAGACGAGGGACCCTGCCGACTCTTGGTTTGTCGTGACTGACATCTTTGGCGGCTCTGTAAACAACGAATTCATTCAGAGGCAGACTGCCGGATCGTTTACGTTGATCACCGGAATGAACTTGCCGCTGCTGGTGGAAATGGTTACACAGCTGGACTCCCTGGATGCGGACAAGGCCAAAGCCGCGGTCGAGGGGTCGCGTTCATTTATTCAGCTTTGCGAGGCGGCGGACATGCTTGCCGATGTCGAAGAAGAAGAGTTCTAGCTCAAGCTTCAACGAATAATTCAACCCTGTCATTACCTTTATTACGTGCGGAGATGATTACGATGATTAAGCTTACGAGAGTTGATTACCGATTGATTCACGGCCAGGTCGCCATGTCTTGGACACATGCGCTGGATGTCGATTGCATCCTGTGTGCCAGCGACGCCGTGGCAAAAGACGACATGAGGAAGGCAGCCTTGAGGCTCGCCCGCCCCAGCGGCGTTAAACTCGTCATCAAGGATGTTGACGCTGCTATCGAGGCGCTCAACAGCGGCGTTACCGACAAGTATTCGCTGTTTATCATTGTCGAGACGATCGAGGATGCCTATCGCCTTGCTAAGGGTTGCAAAGACATCAAGGAGATCAATCTGGGCGGAACCCGAAAGTCTCCCGAGACCACGCTTCATCCGACCCCCGCGATTTTTGCGACCGAAACCGATGCCGAGCATATCCAAGAGCTTGTCAACGATGGCGTGGTTATCGAAATCCGTCAGGTCCCCAATGACTCAAAGGTATTTGCCAAGGACGTTTTCTAGCTGGAAACATGCCATTGTCTAGCATTTATTAACTAGGTCCTCCTTTCTTAAGCCCGTCGTTCATTTGATCGGCGGGCTTTTTATTAAAGAAAAATCAAAAAAATCTGAAATAGTTCTTGCATAGTTAGTTATATAAAGTATTATAACGTCATGGGATGAATGAAGGGTTCATCCAAGTGAGTTAGGAGTAAGGGATGTTCAATTTCGATGAGCCTCGTTACGAGAAGGTTGTGAGCGATGCCCTCGCTCTCCGTCCTCAGATTGAGGCTGCCGTGGACAAGGTCTGCGAGCAGGGTTATTCCAACATCTTCTTCATCGGCTGCGGCGGCACCTGGGCCCACACGCTCCCGATGAAGTATTGGGTCGAGACCACCACGGCCGACGTCGACGTCCACTGCGAGATTGCCGCTGAGTTCCTCGCATGCCCGCCCAAGACCTTCAACAAGGACTCGGTCTGCGTCTTCTCCACCCGTACCGGCACCACCCCCGAGATTATCGAGGCCGCCAAGTTCTGCCAGGAGCAGGGCGCCCGCACGCTGATGTATGTCTCCAACGACAACACCCCGGCCACCGAGTACGCCGATTACAAGTTCTTCAGCTTCGCCGAGGACGACGTTCTGTGCGAGGCCATCTACACCTACCAGATCACGCTGGTCGCCCGCTTCCTCAAGAACGCCGGCGCCTTCCCCAAGTACGACACCTTCATGGAGGAGTTCGGCAACATCGCTCCGTACCTCATCAAGGCCAAGGACGCTCAGGACGAGCGCTGCGCCGCCATGGCTGAGGACTTCAAGGACACCGACTACCACATGGTGATCGGCTCCGGCATGCTCTGGGGCGAGGCCTACGACTACGCCATGTGCATCCTCGAGGAGATGCAGTGGATCAAGACCAAGTCCATCCACGCCGCCGAGTTCTTCCACGGCACCATCGAGCTGTGCGAGGAGGGCACGAGCCTCATCATGCTCTACGGCGAGGACGACACCCGCAAGCTCATGGACCGCGTGGACAACTTCACCCACATGCTCGCCGACGAGAAGGGCGTCCATGTCCGCGTGAACAAGTTCGACACCGCCGAGGTCGAGCTGCCGTTCAGCGACCCCGAGTTCCGCAAGATCGTCTCCCCGATGGTCACCTACACCATCACCGAGCGTCTGAGCTGCCATCTCGAGCACGTCCGTAACCACCCGCTCACCACGCGTCGTTACTATCACCAGATGAACTACTAATCCTCTCAAATTGCTGCGGTTGTCTGCAGGCGAGCTGCGCAGAATGCCTCGCCTGCAGACCTGTTTCTGGGGTTGATCGAAATGGTTGTCCAGTATCTTCTAGTTGCACTGGTCGCATTTATTGCGTCCATGGACGAGCAATTATTTGGCATTACGATGCTTGGTCGTCCGCTGTTTACGAGCCTGTTCGTTGGCTTGATCCTTGGCGATGTCCAGCAGGGCGTTATCGTCGGCGCTGCTTTGGAGTCCATGTTCATGGGCGCCATCATGGTCGGCGCGGCGGTTCCTCCCGAGGTCTATGCCTCTGGCGTGCTTGGCTGCGCGTTTGCCGTCATTACGGGTACGGGCACGGCAACTGCCGTCGCACTCGCCCTTCCCGTCTCCGTCTTCCTTCAGGTGTGGCGCAACTTCTGCTACGCCGTTCCGGGTGCCTTTGCCTGCAAGAAGATTGAGACCGCTCTGGCAAATCGCGATCTTGCCAAGGCGAATCTGTACCATCTGACCATCGTGCCGCTGTCGATTGGCATTCCGTCTGCACTGCTGGTGTTTTGCTCGCTGTTCTTTGGTGCCGACCTCATCAACAATGCGCTTAACGCTATTCCGCAGTTTGTGATGGACGGCCTCAACGTTGCGTCCGGCGTCATGGTCTGCATCGGCTTCGCTCTTCTTATTAGGACCATGGGCGACAACAAGCTTCTTCCCTGGCTATTCCTGGGATTCATTATGGTCATCTACCTCAAGATGGACGTTGTCGGTGTTGCCGCTGCCGCTATCTGCGTCGCGCTGCTCCTGGCCTTCCGCGAGGGCTCGGCCGGTCCGCAGGCGGTTGCCGAGGATGAAGAGGAGGACTTCTAATGGCTACCCAGAACACCGATCTCAAAGAGGCCAAGAAGGACGCGATTATGACTCCCGATATGTATCGGAGCATGTTCCTTCGCCAGTTTACGAGCCAGTGCTCGCAGTCGTACGACAAGATGATGGCAATGGGCTTCATGTACACCATTCAGAAGCCCCTGCGAAAGATCTATCCCAACGACGACGATTACTATGCGGCGCTTGATCGCCATACCGAGTTCTTTAACATCACGCCTCATGTGCTTCCGTTTGTAGCCGGCCTAACGGTTTCGATGGAAGAGCAGGCGGCTGCCGATAAGAACTTCGACACGTCCTCGATTAACGCCATGAAGGTCGGCCTCATGGGACCGCTTTCCGGCATTGGCGATTCGTTCTACTGGGGTACGTTCCGCGTGGTCGCCGCCGGCATTGGTATTGGCATCGCGTCGACGGGCAACCCGCTCGGCCCCATCGTGTACGCGCTCATCTACTCCGTGATTAACCTTGCAACGCGTATCGTCGCCGCCCATCTGGGATACGACCTGGGAACCAAGTTCCTGCAGCAGTCCGAAGAGAACAACCTTATGTCTCGCATGACGCATGCTGCCGGCGTTCTCGGAATGACCGTTATCGGCGCCATGATTGCGGCACAGGTCTCGCTGTCCACGGCTTTGACCTTTGATGTGGGTGGTTCCGAGATTGTCCTGCAGGATCTGTTCGATTCGATCTTCCCCGGTCTGCTGCCCTTGCTGGCAACGTTCGCTTGCGTTGCCCTCTATAAAAAGGGTGTCAAGACCATTTGGATTATTATTGGCATCTTCGCGATCTGCATCATCGGAACGGGCTTGGGAGTGTTCGCGGCGGCGTAAAGTTGACTGCTATGCTCGCGCGTTGGATAACTAACTGACCGTTTGAAAACGGGGCTCGGCGTAAGGCCGGCCCCGTTTTTTGTTGGAGGGACTTTCCGACCGTCCAAAAAATCACGCTCGTCCATCACTCACGTATCTCTCATCTCTCATTCGTCACTAATACGAGAGATAACAGAAAGACGAGAGATAAATACGAGAGATAACTGAGCAGCAAAGAGACAAGCAATCATGGTATTGTCTCAATACTGATTGTTCTACCAGCAAAAACATGTTTAAATGAAACAAATGGCAGACATCTTTTCTTTCATCTCTCACTTATCTCTAATATGAGAGATAGCAGACAGATGAGAGATAATTACGAGAGATAACTGAGAGACGAAGGAAATCTATTCGCGGCATTCTCCGCCGGGCCGAGCGAAAGGACGTGCAGATGAACGAAAACGAGCTGACCGGTCTGCTCGAGTCTTTAAGGCGCATGGGCTCGGACGATCTTAACGTCGAGGTCAAGGAGAGCGCCACGACGCTTTCCCGCGACGTATGGGAAACGGTTAGCGCATTCGCGAATACCGCTGGCGGAATTATCGTGCTCGGCGTGAGCGAGCGCGCGGGCTTTGTCCCGGTTGAGAATTTTGAGACCGAGAAGGTGCTCAACCAATTCGTAGCGGGCATGGGTGATGCCGGCGGGCGCGGAAAACTGGCCAATCCGCCCAAATACACCATTGAGCGCGTGGAGCTCCAGGGCACCGTGGTTCTGGTCATCACGATTGAGGAGCTCGACCCGTCGAGCAAGCCTTGCTATGTCATAGAGCGGGGCGCTCAAGGTGGCAGCTACAAACGCATCGATGACAAAGATGTCCCGCTTTCGTCGACCGAGGTTTTGGCACTGTCGTCATATGAACGGACGAGTCCTAGCGATCGCGATGCGGTGCCCGGCACGAGTGTGGGCGATCTTGACGAGTCGCTGGTCGACCGCACGATAGAGCGTGCCTATTCGTTGACGCCTCGAGCGATGCGCGGTGCGGCGGACAAGAAGACAAAGATGGAGCGTCTGAATTTCCTCGACTTCCAGGGCAATGTTACCAAGGCCGGCCTCCTTGCCGCAGGCGTTTACCCTCAGCAGTTCTATCCCAAGCTCTTCATTGATGTGGCTGTCCACGTGGGAACTCAAAAGGGAGCTGCGGGGCCACTGAGGTTCATGGACCGCACAATCTGTGAGGGAACGTTGGGCGAGATGATCTCGGATGCTGTCGCGGCCGTCGCCAAGAATTTGCGGCGAACCTCGACCGTCCAAGGCGTCTCGCGTGTCGACTCGCTGGAGATTCCCGAGGAGGTTCTGCGCGGGGCAATCGCCAACGCCGTAATCCATCGAGAATACGGGGATCGGTTCTGTGGACAATCGATTGCCGTCGACGTCTTTGACGATCGTGTCGAGGTGACGAATCCTGGCGGCCTTTACGGGGGAAAGACTCGCGAGAACTTGTTTGACGGCAGCTCCCGATGCCGTAACGCGACGCTCGTGAAACTCATGTCGATTGTCCCGCTGCCGGATGGCGCAGGTTCGCCGGCTGAGGGCAATGGCTCGGGCATCCCGATGATGATCGATGCCATGCGCGCGCATGGTCTGGCCGAGCCCCTGTTCTGCCCGGGGTTCGATCGGTTCAAGGTCGTACTTTACCGTTCAAAGATCGAGTCGGTCGATCATGGCGGGGGCTTAATTGTGACGGCACTCAAACACTACGGCGAGCTGGGGACGCGTGAGCTGGCAGAACGCACGGGGCTTACAATTTCCCAGGTTAGGTCGCGCGTCAACGCGCTCATTGCTCAAGGCGAGCTTGAGCCCACGGCGCCGGCGACGAGCCGCAACCGCAAGTATCGACTGTCAGAGCGCGTGGAATAAATGCGTTAGTGGACGAGGCGACCCAATAATCGACCCTCAATTGGCGCCCACTAAGGTTAAGCGGTTGTTGCCCAGTTGACGGTGATGCTAAAGACTCGGCTTACGCCGGCATGGCCCCGAACCCGTCTATCAAGAACAGCCTAAGAACCAACTTGATGGCGTATCCAGGTTTGATCTCAGCCGCGTCAAAGACGTGGCGCTCGGCAAGCTCGCTGCAGTATGCATAGATGTCGCGGATAAGGTCCGCGCCCGAAAGTGTAAACATGTAGCCTGCGTCCGAAAGCGCATTGGGTGCGGCGGGCAACTTGGCCA
>CABRZY010000016.1 GCA_902475475.1 uncultured Collinsella sp. | reverse complement strand
CGCCACGTTCCACCACGGGTCGTAGTGGATGACCACGTCGGCCGCCGTCAGGTTAAGGCCCACGCCGCCCGCCTTGAGCGAGATCAAAAAGACCGGCACCTCGCCCGCCTGGAACTGTGCGACCATCTTGGCGCGGCTCTCTTTAGACGATGCGCCCGTGAGCTTAAGGAAGGCGATATCCTCCTTGGCCAGGCGCTTGCCAATGATATCGAGCATGCCCGTAAACTGGCTGAACAACAGGATGCGATGACCACCGTCGAGTGCGCCGTGCACGAGCTCCATGCACGTATCGAGTTTGGCGCTCCCCGCCTTGTAATCCTCGTAGTGTAGACGCGGGTCGCAGCAGATCTGGCGCAGCTTGGTGAGCTCGGCGAGTACCTTGAGCTTGTCTTTCTTAAACTCGGATGCCTCGCGGTGCTGCACTTGCTGGGCAATGCGGTCCTGGTTTGCCAGGTAGAGCTTGCGCTGCTCGCCGGTGAGCTGCGCCATGACCGTATCCTCGATCTTCTCGGGCAGGTCGGCCACCACGTCTTCCTTGACACGGCGCAGCACAAACGGCGACACGAGCGCTTGCAGGCGGGCGGCACTGTCGCCCTCGGCATGCTCGACCGGGCTTTCGAAGCGCTTGGCAAACGACTCGCGCGTGCCGAGCAGGCCCGGCATCAAAAAGTCGAAGATGCTCCAGGGCTCGGATAGGCGGTTTTCGATGGGCGTGCCCGTCAGGGCAAAGCGCACGCCGGCAGGCAGGCGCTTTGCGGCGCGCGCCACCTGGGTGAGCGGGTTTTTAATGTACTGGGCCTCATCGAGCACCACACGGGCAAAGTCCTGCTCGACGTACTCGTCGATATCGCGCCGCATAAGGTCATACGACGTCACGACCACGTTATGCTCGGCCACGCCGGCGATTTGCACGCGACGCTGCGCCTTGGCGCCCACAATGGCGCACACATCGAGCGAGGGCGCAAAGCGCTCCAGCTCGGCGGTCCAGTTGTACACAAGCGACGCGGGACACACCACAAGCGTGGGTTTAGTGTCCCCCGCCTCCACGCGCGCCAGGATATGCGCGATCATCTGGAGCGTTTTACCCAGGCCCATATCGTCGGCCAAGATGCCGCCAAGGCTCAGGTGTTCGAGCGAGCCGAGCCACTGGTAGCCGTCGACCTGATAGCCGCGCAGTGTGGCCTTGAGCGAGACCGGCACCGTAAAGTCCATCTTGCCGAGCGCATCCAAGCGCTCGACGGTGCGGCGGAACGCGGCGTCACGATCGGCCTCGAGCGCGGGCGTGCGCGCGAGCATGCTATCGACGAACAGGGTGCTCGATGCGGGAAGCAACACGCCGTCGAGCAGGTCGACGGCATCGACGCCCAGGTCCTCGGCGAGGCCAAACGCGGCTCGAGCGCCCTCGTCCAGGCGAATGATGTCGCCGGACGTAAGGCGCGCAAACGTTTGATGGCGCTTGTACGAATCGAGATAGACGGCAAGGTCCGCGGCCGAAAGCCCGCTCGCGCCCAGCTCGACATCGAGCAGATTGCTCTTGACAGTCGCACGAACCGAGAGCTTGGGCGCGGGGCGCACCGAAATCTGGCGCAGGCGGTCGCTGAGCATGACCTCACCCAGCTCGGACAGGGCAGACAGGCCCTCGGTCAGCAAGCAGAACAGGCTCTCGTCATCGCGCTCCTCAAACGCCAGACCGCCCTCGTAAAAGTCGAAATACAGGGCCGCCGTATCCATAACGCGAAACTCCGCCACCTCGTCGCGGGGCGGCACGCCGGGGCGTTGCTCTTCGAAGGGGCTGCCCGGAGCGCCCAGGCTAAAGAGATCCGCCGACCAATCGCCGTAGGCAACCGTAATTTTGCAGGTCACTAGCCCATCGTCGACGCCGATCGCCATAGCAAAGCTCGGCTCGGGTGCCACGGTATCGAGCACGGCGGGCGCGGTAAGGTCGGTATAGTCGCGCAAAATGGGCAGCGCCATACGACAGAACTCCCCCACCTGGTCGGCAGCGATATGGACTGGCGTGCGACAGGGCAGCAAGCGCGATAGGAACGGCGCCGCATGTTGGGCAAACGCCGTGTCGGTACGGCGCGCGCGGCGCGTGTCGACCAGGTAGGCAACATCGCCCGATGCAAAGCAGTACATATCGGCGGGCAGGCGAAGGTCGTAGCTGCCGCCGACCGCCGGCGCAATCTTGGCGGCAAGGAGCGGCGGGCGCTTGGTCGGAGCTTCATCCTCCCCTTGCGGCGCCGGCTCGACCGCCACGTCATAGGTGCGATGCGTCGTCGTCCCCCGCGACCAGGCGGGCTCAAAGGAGATGGTCTGGCCGCGCAACAGGTCCAGCACATATACGATGCTATGCTCGGACAGCGGCAACTGACGCTCGGCGACAAAGCCGCTGCGGGCAAAGTCGTACGACGCCGAACGTGAGCTTGTGATGTCATCGAGATAGGCAACTGTCGTCACAACAAGGTTGAGCAGCTTTGTCGACACGTCCTCGAAGGCTTCGGGCGTATGGACAAACGTGAGCTTCTTGCCGTACGAGAAGGTGCCGCCTCGGACATAGGCATCGGCCATGCCGTCGATATCCTTGACCACGTAGGACACCGAACCGCAGCGAATGCGGAACTCGAGCGCCCAGCTAAAGCGGTCGGCGAACAGCGGATTGTAGTACGGCACCAACGAGGGCTCCAACGCCGCTTTGGGGGCGTCGGGATCAACGGCACCGGCAAGCTTGCGGCGCATGCTCGCCAGCTCATCCATGCGCGCGTCCGAAAGATCGGAGAGCGCCGCCATAAGGCTCGGGCTCGTGGGGACGGGCGCCGGAAAGGGAAAGTTGGGATTGACGGCCGGCGCTTTGGGCGCGGTGCGCGCGGGCTGTTTCGGCTGCGCCGTAAACGTGCGGACCGGTGTGCGCAGCCCCTCAACAGGTTCAACGCCGCTGGCGTCCAGATACGCCAGCGCTGTAGCGATGGCATGCTTGCACATACCGGGGTAACGATAGGCAGCGGGGCAATCGCAGTCGTAGTCGATCACCTCGTGCTCGTCCATGTCGAGCGCGACGTGCGTCTTGTACAGGTCGCCGCGCGAACCGCGCACCGAGCCCTCAACCGTCACGTTTTTGGAGAAGCGCGAGCCGCTGTCCTCGATCGACAGCACGGCGCCGTTGAGCATGAGCGAACGCCCCTTCATAAAGGTGCCGCTCAACGCCGCCTCTTTGCGAAGCGCCTGCACAAACGTCCCCTGCGCCATCACTTCCTCCAATCTCACCCGGGGTAGCTTAGATAACCGTCACGCGGCCTTGGTTGCCGACGATGGCCTTTGCCTCTGCCAGCAGCGGAATCGAGCGTGCATTGACCTTGGCCGGCACCTCGGCACGCAGCACGCGCCCGTCGACTTGCTCAATAAAGATCTCCACGCGGTCGCCGCCCGGGTTGGTGGTGAGCACCGTGGCCAGGCGCGCCATATTGCCCTGGCTAAATCGGCTGTTGGGCACCATGACCTCAAAGACCTTGGGCTTGTTTTTCTCCTCGCTAAGTTCCAGCGGCACAATCTCCTGCGCGATGATCTGGTCGCCGCGGTCCGAGCGCTCGAGCTTGCCCTTAATGCGCACAAACGCGTCGGACAGCTGCGCGCCGGTCTCGGGATCGACCTCGCCGTACAGATACCCCTCGGCCTCCTTGTAGGTCTTGGGGAACACCACGACCGTGGCCTCGCCTTCCATGTCTTCGAGCTGCACGATGCCCATGGGGTCGCCGTTTTTGGTCACGCGCTTGGACACGCTCGAGACCATGCCGGCCCACCACAGCGCCTTGCCCTCGGGAATCTCCTGGTTGATGGTGCCGCCCGTGGGGTTTTGCACCTCGTAGCCGGTGTCGATCTGCGAGAACGAAAAATCGCGCGCCTTGGCTAGTGCATACTCAAACGGACGCAGCGGGTGGTCCGAGACATAGATGCCCAGAACCTCTTTCTCCTGGCTCAGCTTAAGGTGGCGGTCCCATTCCTGGCCATCCGGATCGGGCACGCTCACCTCAAAGCCCGAGCCCTCAACGTCGCCAAACATATCGAAGAACGACGTCTGGCCACTCGCGCGGTCCTTCTGGCGCTTTACCGCGGCATCGATGATGTTCTCGGGGTTGTTCTTGTCCACAAAGTGCATCATCTGGCGACGCGGATACCCCGTGGAGTCGAAGGCGCCTGCCTTGATCAGCGATTCGATCACGCGACGGTTGGCCTGGCTCGAGTCCACGCGCTCGACAAAGTCGTGCAGCGTCTTAAACGGGCCGCCCGCCTCGCGCTCGGCGATAATCGCCTGCGCCACGCCGGTGCCCACGCCGCGGATGCCGGCCAGACCAAAGCGCACGCCCTCCTTGGTAGCCGTGAACTCAGTACCGGACTCGTTGACATCTGGCGACAGCACGGGGATGCCGTCGTGACGGCACGCCGAGACGTAGTGCACGATCTTGTCGGTCTTGCCCGTATAGGACGTCAGAACGGCCGCCATGTACTCGTGCGGATAGTGCGCCTTGAGCCACGCCGTCTGCATAACCAGGATGGCGTAGCCGGCGGAGTGCGACTTGTTAAAGGCGTAGGACGCGAACTCAAGAACATCGTCCCAAATCTTCTGGGCGACCTCGCGCGTGTAGTTGTTCTTGATAGCGCCGTTCATCCAGTGGTCGTAGGTGGTCTCGTCCGAGCCGTCCTCCCAGTGGAGCACCGTCGACGTGAGCAGCTTGATCTTTTTCTTAGCCACGGGCTTACGGATACGCGAGTCCGATTCGCCCTTGGAGAAGCCGCACATCTCGACGGAGATGAGCATAACCTGTTCCTGGTAGACCATGGTGCCGTAGGTTTCGCCCAGGATGTCGTCCAGGCGGTCGTCGTAGGAAACGGCCGGCTCCTTGCCGTTCATACGGTTGATGTAGGACGAGACCATGCCGGCGCCCAGCGGACCCGGGCGGTATAGGGCGATCAATGCCACGACGTGCTTGTACTCGGTGGGCTTCATGTTCTTGATCGTGGCCGTCATGCCGGCGGACTCGACCTGGAAGACGCCGGCGGTGTGGCCAGAGCCCATGAGCTTAAAGATCTCGGGATCGTCAAAGGGAATCTCTTCCTCTTTGATGTCGATGCCGAAGTTCTTTTTGATGTTGGCCTTGGCCTTGGAGATAACCGTCAGCGTACGCAGGCCCAGGAAGTCCATCTTGAGCAGGCCCATGTCGGCAACGGTATGGCCCTCGTACTGGGTAATCTCGACGCCGCCCTTGGTATCGAGCTTGGTGGGCACGTGCTCGTTGACGGGGTCGCGGCAAATCAGAACGGCGCACGCGTGCACGCCCTCGCCACGGGTAAGGCCCTCGATCGAGAGCGCCGTGTCGATGATGCGGCGGGCGTCGTCGTCCTTTTTATAGGCCTCGGCAAAGTCGGGGTTAAACAGATCCTCTTTGCCGGGTTGCTTTTCGAGCACCTGCTTGAGCTTGACCTTGGGGTCGCTCGAGACCATCTTGGACAGGCGCTGGCCCATGTAGACCGGATAGTCCAGCACGCGCGCGGCGTCGTTGATGGCCTGCTTGGCCTTAATGGTCGAGTAGGTGATGACATGGGTGACCTTCTCGGGGCCGTAGAGCTGGCGAACGTGCTCCACGACCTCGAGGCGCCGCTCATCGTCGAAGTCCATATCGATATCGGGCATCTCGGTACGCTGCGGGGACAGGAACCTCTCGAACATCAGGCCGTTCTCGAGCGGGTCGAACGCGGTGATGTTCATGGCGTAGGCGACGATAGCGCCGGCGGCAGAACCACGGCCGGGGCCGACGCCGATGCCATTGTCCTTGGCCCATTGCACGTACTCGGCAACGATCAAGAAGTAGGCGGCAAAGCCCTTGTCGCAGATGACCTTGTATTCGTACTCAAAGCGATCTTTGATGTTGACGCCGCCGATCTCGCGCGTGGCCCAGTCGTCGCCGTAGTGCTGGCACAGGCCCTTCTCGCACTCGCGGCGGAACTGGCTCTCGTGCGTCTCGCCGGGATCGAGCAGCGGGAAGCGCGGCAGGATGATAGAGTCCCAGTCCAGCTCAACGTAGCACTTGTCGGCGATCTCGAGCGTGTTGTCGCAGGCCTCGGGGCAATACGGGAACATCGCCCGCATCTCCTCCTCGGTCTTCATGTAAAACTCCGAGCCGGTCATGCGCATGCGGTTGGGGTCATCGACCTTGGCGTTCATGCCAATACACATGATGACGTCCTGCACGGGCGCATCCTCGCGGCGCAGGTAGTGGAAGTCGTTGGTGGCGATGACCTTGACGCCCACCTGCTTGGCGATATCGATGAGCGTGCGGTCCATCTGCTCGTCAGTCAGGCCGTTGTCGGTGGTGATGCCATGTTCCTGGATCTCGATGTAGAAGTCGCCGGGCTCGAAGGTATCACGGAAGGTCTCAGCCCACTTGATGGCGCCTTCCATGTCGCCGCGGTCGATGTATTTGGGGATGATGCCCGCGATACAGGCGCTCGTGCAGATCATGCCCTTGGCATGGCGGCGCAGGTTGTCGAGCGTCACGCGCGGCTTGTAGTAAAAGCCCTGCACGGCGGCCTCGGAGACCGTCTGCATTAGGTTGACGTAGCCCTCCTGATCCTTGGCCAGAAGGATCATGTGGTAGAGCTCGGGCTTGTGGTCGCGGGCAAGGGTCTCGTCCGGCGTAAAGTAGACCTCGCAGCCAAAGATGGGCTTGATGACCAGGGGCGGTTTGAGCTCGTCGATGTTGCCCTTCTCGTCCCACATGGCCATGTCTTTGACGTACTGGGCATGCTCGCGCGGGTTTTCCTCGGGATCGGGCTCCACCAGCTCGTCGCGGCGGTCCTTTTCCAGGAAGGCCTTGTCGTGGCTCCAGGTTTTGTACTCGGGCGTGTTGTGATTGACGGCGTCGCAGGCCAGCGCCAGGTCGGGCACGCCATACATGTAGCCGTGGTCGGTAATGGCCACGGCGGGCATGCCAAGTTCAACGGCACGATTGACCATATCCTGGATACGGGTTGCGCCGTCGAGCATGGAGAAAACAGTGTGATTGTGCAGATGGACGAATGCCATGTGATGAGCTCCGATGCGGGTTCGTGTTCTGACTGAACGATTTTACCGCACGGCACGGACAGCACCCGAACCTAGCCAAACCAACACGGCTCCTCTTGCAGTTGCGGTGAAATGCGGACTGTTTGGCGGCTTTTTTGGCCAAAACAGCCCGTATTCCACCGCAAGTTATCTGAGGGCTAGAGATTGTAGATGACTACTTGAGGTTCGGCGGGTTCGACGAAGATGGCTGGATTCGCCTGCTCCACGCGAACGAACTTGACCGTCACCGTCTCAAAGCCCGCCTTGTGCAACACGTCGGCGTAGACGCGCGCCTGCAGGGCGTGCTTCTCGAGCAGCTGGTCCGGCGTCTCATCCGGCGTGCCACCCGTCTTGTAATCGATGACCAGTGCGCGTGACGGATCGGCCGGGTCGGTCGCCAAAGCGTCGATGGCGCCTTCGGCATATGCACCGTAGCGGGCGATGTCCTCGTCCTCGCAGCCCAGCGAGAAGAACGGCACCTCGGCGCGAACGCACGGCCACGCGAACAGCTCGGCACGAACCGACGACTTGAGCCAGCGCTCCAGAGCGACATCGAAGCGCTCGCGCTGTTCTGGCGTCAGGTGCCACAGGCGAGCCAGGGCGTCGGCACGCTCAGCGGGCAGCGCATCGGCACCCATCTCGATGAGCCACTGGCAGGCGGCGTGGAAGGCCGAGCCCAGCGCCATGGGATTGCCGGCGGGCTCGACAGCGGCCACGTCTGCGTCCGTCATCTCGGAACCATCCGACTCCGCATCATCGCCGGCCTCGTCCATGGGAACACGAGCCTCGGCGGCACGGTCTTCCGTCTCGGCATGGAGTGCCGCGGCGATTGACGAGTAGCTATACGAGTCACGCATCGGATACGGACAGATGCCCATGCGCACGCCCACTGCCTGGGGATACACAAGCTCGAACGAATCGGGCTTGGGGTCGACAGGACCGGGGACGATTGTACTGGCCGAATCGTCGGCAGCATCCGTATCGGCATCGCCACGAACAAGCCTGCCCTCGGCATCCAGCGAAGCGTTGGCCTCAAACGTCTGCTCGCCAAAGGTAAAGCCCGCGAGCGAAATGAGCTCGTAGTCGCCCAGCTGGGAGTTGTCGAACACCAAGCGGTCGGCATCGAGCTGCGGCATATCCAGAGCATCGGTCGGCAAAATACGGCGCAGCACATCGTAGGTCAGATCGGTCTCGACATCAAAGGTCGGCACCGTCACCTTGCCGCGGCTCACGCCGGCATCCATCGCCAGAATGACCAGCTCACGCGCTCGCGTCATGGCGACATAGAGCAGACGAGCCCGCTCCTCGAGCGAAAGCTGCAGGTCGTCGTTGCGCAGGCGAGCAAATGCCTCGGCGGGAGAACCCGTCGCACAGACGTCCTCCATGAGCTCCGGCGGCAGCCACAGCGACGTGCCCTTGCCCTTAAACGCATGCTCAAACTGCTTTTTGACGTCATCGCCCTTCACAAAGGTCCCATCGGCAAGCTTAACGCCATCAAAACGAGCTGGCAGTGCCACGACCTGCGCTCCGCCCTCGACACGCCCCATCTGAGCCGCACCGGACGGCTTGCGCACGCCAAAACACTCGGCAACCGCTACGACCGGATACTCCAGACCCTTGGACGCATGCACGGTCATGATGCGCACCGCGCCGTCGCCCTCCTCGTTGAGGGCACCCGGGGCCTCCTTGCCCGCCAAGAAGCGGTCGAAGGCCAGCGCGATGGAACGCGGCGAGTTGCCGAACTCGGCCTCCTCCTCGGCCACGGCGTCGAGCGCCTTGAGCACGTTGGCGGCGATGGCCTTGCCCTCGGGGCCGCGCTGCGCCAGGCGCACGAACCAGCCGGAGGCATTGACCGCGTCGCGCGCGATGGCGGCGAACGAATCACGCCCCACGCGACGCAGTGCGTAGCGCAGCACCTCGCGGGCACGCGTCACAAGCGGCAAGCCCTGCAAGCCCGGCACATCGGAATCGCTCATGATGCCCATGTCGATATTCCGGCGCGAGGTCTCCCCCGTCTCGCCATCGAGCTTGGTCGCCAGCGCCAGGAACTCCTGGGCGCCGAGCGCAAACATCGGCGAGGCGAGCAGCGGCATAAGGCCCTGCGCCGTATCGGCCGGATTGGCGAGCGCGCAGACCAGGGCACGCACCGTCTGCACCTCGGCTGCCTGGGCAAAGACCGAGCCGCCTGCGATGACGCAGTCGAGCCCCTGATCGCGGAAGGCCTGCGCGTAGACGTCGGCGTTGGTCATGCGGCCCAGCAGCAGCACCATGCCGCCCTGGGGCTGGCCGGCATCGGCAAGCGCGCGGAATCGCTCAGCGATCGCACGGGCCTTGGCCTGTGTGCGCTCCTGCGTGCTGCCGCCGGCAACAAAGAGCGCCTGACGACGCGAGGCGTCTGCCGCCAGCGTGTCCTTGCGGCCGTCGCTCGCCTCAAGATCCAAAAAGCCCTGCATCAGGCCGCCGTCATCGCCGTCGAAGACGCGTGCCACGTAACGCAGCACCTCGTCATGGCTGCGGAAGTTGCGCACGAGTTTGACGAGTTCGCCGGCAGGGGCATCGGCCACGGCAGTCGCCTCGGGCGCGGCAGACGAGCCCACCTTGCGCTCCTGACGACGGAACACCTCGACCTCGGCGCCACGGAAGCGATAGATGGACTGCTGCGCATCGCCCACGGTGCACAGCGCGCGCTCCCCCGCACCCGTCAGGTAGCGTATCAGATCGACCTGCATCTGGTCGGTATCCTGAAACTCATCGATCATGACCATCTTAAAGCGGCCCTCGTACGCAGCACGGATGGCAGGGTAATCGCGCAGGGCCTCGTAGGCCATACGCAGCAGGTCGTTATTATCGAGGGCGGACTGGGCAGCCTTCAGCGCGCGATACTCAGCCTCCACGGAACGGGCCAGGCCCACCAGCGCATCGAGCGCCGGGCCACCGCAGGCAAGCACGATATTGATAAACGCATCGGCGGCCTCGGCCTTGAGCAGCTCGACCTGCTCCTTAGGGAATGCCTTGCTCGCGCGCGGCATGGTGCACGACATCATGAGTCGCGCTGCATCGGCCATGGTCTTGCCGCTCGCCTCGAACGCGTCAATGGCGTCGAGTGCCATCTGCGCCTTCTCGGTCGCGGCCTTGCTTGCGCCCAGCGCCGCGCGATAGGCATCGGCGAGTGCCGAGGTATCGGCCTGCCCGCGCGCCACGCACACGTCGTCCATACCGCCCGGCAACTGGCTCGACAGCTCCAGCAGGTCGCGCACCAGGCCCTTGATGGTCGCGCCAGCGCCAAAGGAACCGCCCTCGCCCGCCATGGGATACCAGGCATAGAGGGCCTTGAGCGATGCCGCGAGCTCGGGGGCGGCATCGGGCGCCGTCGCGCGGGCCAACACATGCTCAACAGCCTGGTCCATAAGCTCGTCGGTATCGGTGAGCACCGTGAACTCGGGGTCGATGCCCAGCTCCAGCGCATGCGCGCGCAGGATACGCGAGCACATGCCGTGAATGGTCGAGATCCACGCGTCGTCGACGGTCAGTGCTTCCTCGTCCATGCCCTCGTCGATAAGCGCACGGCGCACGCGGTCACGGATCTCGGCCGCGGCATCTTTGGTAAAGGTAATGGCGAGCACCTGGTCAAGATGTTCAACGAACGGACCGGATTCAGGCGAGAGCGCGTAGACGATGCGACGCGTGAGGGTAAAGGTCTTGCCCGAACCGGCGCCCGCCGAGACAAACAGCGGACGGTCGAGCGTTTTGACAATCTGCAGCTGTTGCGGCATCAAAGTCGAAAGATCCATGGTCTACACGTCCCTCCTTACAAACGTTCCTTCGTGGTTATACGAGCAGCGCGCATGCGCGGCCTGAGCCGACGTCGGGTCGACGGCGGCAACGTTGCCTGCCTCGAGCTCGCGCAGGCGCTCGGCGATGCCGGCCTCAACGCGATCGAGCAGGGCGTCGAAGTCCATGCTGCCACCCTCGCCGGGGAAACCTTTCTTAAGGCCCGGGATGCGACCGTCGCCGCGCTCTTCCTCGAGCAGCTCGGCGCTCGCGGCACCGCGCAACGCCGGCTTGCCGCCCTTGGTCGAAAAGTAGAGCGCCGCGCGGGTGTCCAAATCCAGCGCCCGGCGCATGGCCTGGGCGTAGATGAGCGTTTGGGTATGTGGTGGCAACCAGCGCGGATCGTCGATGGGCGCCGTGCCCGATTCCTCGTCGCGCACCGTGGGGTCGGCGAGCTTAAACTCCTCAACGCCCGTGCGATGCTTGTAGTCGATCACCACGGCACGATTCTCGGCGTCCACGTCCACGCGGTCGATGCGCCCGCCAAGCGGCCAACCGGCATACTCGACCTTGAGCTCGTTGAAGGCGAACTCCAGGTAGCGCGGGGCAAAGGGGGCAAGTGCCTCGGACTCGTAGGCAAGCACACCCTCCAGCTGCGGCAAGATCTCGGCCACCTGGCGTTCCTCCACCGCAGAGAGCGGCACCAGCGGGCCCTCCGTGCCGCGCTTGCCGGCGTGCTCGGCCAACGTCTCGTCAAAGACCTCGTGCAGCAGCTCCTGTGCGCGCGGCAGATTCTCGGGCGTCACGCGCTCCATGCCCTCTTGGGGCAGACGGGCATGCAGATGCTCCAGCACGTCGTGGACAAAGTTGCCCTTTTCCATGTTGCCAAAGCCCGCGTCGATCGACTGGGGCTTCACGCGGTACGAGACGAACCAGCATAGCGGGCAGGTCGAATAGGCCTCGATCTGCGAGGCGGACGTCAGACGCGGCACGAGCGGCGCGTCCTCACCCTCGCCATCGCGACGGCGCAGGACCAAATACGGCACGGCCTCGGCACTCAGATGCTGAGGGGCTTCACAGGTCACGCGCTCGCGCTTGAGGCCTTCACCTGCCGCGGGATCAAAGTCGGCGATGATATCGCCCTCGCCCACGCGCATGGGCTTGGCAGCGCCAGCGGCCTCGGCATGTGCCCACAGCTCGGTCCATACGGCTGCCGGGTAGCACTCGCGTGCCTGGCGATCGTGCGTCACACGGGCGAGCGCGACCGGACCGCTCGCCGCCTGCATCGCACGGCCAAAGCGCACGCGCAGCAGGGCAGCGGGCTCCAAAGACACGCCGTCGCGGCGCAGCTCGGCTGTCAACGTGGCAAGCGGGCCCTCTTCGTGCGAAAGCGGATAGCTGTCCAGGTCGACATCGGCAAACAGCACGGCATCGTAGCTGCCAGGGCGAAGAACCGACGCATCGGCAAGCGACGCGAAGCGCACTTGTGCTCGTGGTGTGCGATCGACCTCATAGGTCTCGTAATCGTAGGCGGTACTGCGCTTGTCCACCTTGGTTCGAACGCCGTCGAGAACCGGCACGGTCGCGGCCTGCGACACGTCGAGCGCGCGAGCATCGTTCATAAGGATGTCGATGGCATGGCGCAGCAAAGCCGTCTCTGCCTGGCGACGGGCCTGGCCGTCAAGGCCGCCTAGAGCGCGATCGGGCAACGCCTCGGCAACGGCAAGCATGGCCTTAAGCGCCGTCACGGGCTTGTCACGCCACAGCGCCTGAAACACGTCCGAGACCACGCATGGCACGTTCTTAAACCAGTTATCTTCGCTAGCGGCCTTGCGGGCGCCCCTCACCTGGCCCTGCACGCTCTGCAGCAGGCTCTTGACGCCCGCGGTAGTCTTGCTGCGCGAGAGACGCATATTCTTATCGAAGGTACGGGCATTGACGGCATCAGCGCCCGAAAGCGGACTGTAGATCCAGTCGGTAAGCTCCGGCGCGGGCCACCACTCAGTCTTGGAAGCGGTGCCCTCGTCGGCGGCTTTCATACGCTCGATCAGGTTGGCGAGCGCCGTAAACTGCCTGCCCGCGATGGACTGGGAAAACGCCGTGAACTCAGTCGTCTCGGCCGCAATGTGACGCGCCGCCAAACGGGCGGCGAGCTCGCCGAACAGCTGGGGTGCCCGGGCAGAAACGACGAGCACGCGCACGGGGTCGGCGGGCGTTGCAGTAGCTTTATCGGCCTTGGACTCCTTGTGCGCTTTCACCAACTTATCGATGGCGTCCGCATAGACATGAGCACGGGCATGGGGGCCGGCGACCTCAATAAAGGCAGGCTGAGCGGCGGCCCCGCAAGCGACATCAGACGCGACGGCGTCCTCCCCCAGCGGCGCGATCTCAAACAGCACACCGCGGGCATCAAATGCCGTGGCAAGCTCCTCGCGCATCGCCGCCTGCTCGCGGGCAAGCAGCACGACGACCTCTCCCCCATTGTTCGCCACGGCAGACAGCAGCTCGAGTAGACCGTGCGTAAACGACGTGGTACCGCGCACGCATACGGCGCGGGCGCACGCCGGCAGGCTATCGGCCAGGACACTGGTCATAATGTCAGCTGCCTCGCAGGGCTCGACCATATCTCGACGGTCCAAACCGCCCGCGTAGGCACGCAAAAGCTCAAACACACGAGCCTCGGCATCGCTTTTTGGCTCAGGCTGGCAATTGTTGCCACCGCATCGCTCGGCCGTCGTCCCCGCCACACCCGGCAGCACATCGCGGGCCATGCGCGCGAGCATGCGCACCGTGCCCTGGCTACGCGAAAGCGGCTGCAGGTCGGCATCGTCGCGGCGGGCAATCATATCCGAAAACAGCATCTGACGTTGCAGGTTGTCGACGAAACCGCGCCCGTCGCCCAAAAGCTCCCAAAGCGAGCGAAGCCACGATGCGGGTGTCTTGTAGTCGATACCCAGCGAAATGCCGGCTTCCGCCGCATCATGACGGCACAGATCGAGCTCGGCAAACGTTGGTGCCAGCAACACGGCACGCCCGTGACGGGCAATAAGGTCGGCAAGCAGCGCCGACTCGGCATCGCTCAAATCCGTGCCGGCATTGGTGGTATAGATTCGAACAGGCATGGTCCTCCGCTCAAACTGTTCGCAATAATCAATGCATCCATCCTACCCGCCCACGCGGACAGATTTGCCCCACGCCAACAGATTTGATCCCTTGAGGACGGAGGAAAATGGATCACAGAGGGGGTCAGTCTAACCCGGTGATCCGTTTTCCTCCGTCCCCAAGGGATCAAAAAACCGCCCCCGGAGGGACGGTTCTTCGTAATTCAATGTTGTCGCCGGCCTACTCGCCATCCTCCAACTTAATGAGGATCTTGCGGTAGCCACCGTACTCGCCGTTCAGCGCCTTTGAAACGCGGCTCACCGTGGTGGACGAAGCGCCGGTACGGGCCTGAACCTCAACATAAGGCTCGCCCTCGTCCAAATAGCGCGCAACCTGCAAACGCTGAGAAAGGTCGCAAATCTCGCGCGGCGTGCAGATATCGGTCAAAAACGCCTGGATATCCTTCTCGTCGTCCAAAAGGCTAAATGCGTGGACCAGCTGCTTGACATCAGGCTTGTCAAACATGTTCTCGATATTCATCGATCACCGCCAAACCCGCCAAAAGGCATCGAAGTTGATACTGACATCGGGCATCGTTCGCCCGTTCTATGCAATAGGGCAACGCCTGTGGCTTTTGCCCGTAGCAGTGTAGCACACCACCAAACTAAAGCGACAAGACTCTCTGCCAGCGGCGCGTTTTTCAGGACGAACGCCGTTTAGAAACCATATGCGCACGTAAGCTCCACGAATATTTGAGACAATGGGCGCCCAAACACCGCGGCGCGCCCGCGCAACCATCCAGGTCGCCGCCGCAAGCCGCTTCACGCGACGCCAGCAACCCCGGCGCAAGAAAGGATTCACGCCATGCGCTTTATGCTTAACTGGCTCTTCACCTCGATCGCCATCGCGATCGCCACGTTCCTCGTCCCCGGCATCCAACCCTTCGGCTTTGCCGAGGCTTGGGTCTGCTTTGCCTTCGTGGGACTGTTCCTCAACATCGTCGACTCGCTCGTCAAGCCGTTCCTGACGGTCATCTCGCTGCCGCTCACTATTATCACGCTTGGTATTTTTCAGCTCGTAGTCAACAGCTTTATGCTCGAGCTGGCCAGCTACCTGTCGGTCAATCTGCTGGGCGCGGGTATCTCCATTGCCGGCTTTGGATCGGCCTTTATGGGCAGCATCCTGGTATCCATCATGCGCAGCATTCTCGATAGCATCGCCTAGGGCTAGAACTGTTCAATACGAACCGTCATATCGACCCAAAACAAAGGCCGCCCATCGCAAAAATGGGCGGCCTTCTCATTTGCCAAGTCTCAAAGGACGAGAGAATCTACCATTTCTACCCCGTCCCCAAATGCAGGTGTGGGTTAGATGACGTAGTCGTAGCCATGGTTGGGAGCGACAAGTTGGTCGAGCGTCACACCGTCGAGGTAGTCGTTGATGAGCTTGTCCAGGTTTTTCCACACGTCGAGCGTGGGGCACTCATCCGAACGCGAGCAGCCCTTGCAGTCGCCATCCAGGCAGGCGACCGGCGCCAGGCTGCCCTCGGTCAGGCGCAAGATCTCGCCCACCGTGTACTGCTCGGGCGGGCGCGTGAGCACATAGCCGCCGCCCTTGCCGCGCATGCCCGAGAGCATGTTGGCACGCACGAGTGTAGCCAAGATGTTCTCCAAGTATTTCTCCGAAATCCCCTGGCGCGCCGCGATCTCTTTGAGCGGGATGCGACCGGCCGCCTGGTGCTCGGCCAGATCGACCATAACGCGCAGGGCATATCTGCCCTTAGTAGAAACCAACATGTATAGTGCTGCCTTTCGGTCATTTAGTCCGTAGAAATTCTAGCCGAAAAATTGGTTTTGAAAATACCCGTTCCGGTCAAGATGGTTAATCGACTCGTAATAATCTTCTATTTCCTATTGCGTTACTAGGCTTTAGTGTCTACTATGCTTGCCAACAGCAAAACGAACAACCTATACGGTTTGTGGGTTTATCTGCTACACACACCGTAAAACCACACGGTATCCAGTCATTTGAACACTTTGGAGGTTCACCATGAGCAATGTTTACACGTCCATCGATCAGCTTATCGGCCACACTCCGCTTCTGGAGCTCACTCACTTTGAGGCCGATGAGGACCTCAAGGCCCGCGTGCTCGTCAAGCTGGAATACTTCAACCCCGCCGGCTCCGTCAAAGACCGCGTCGCCAAGAACATGATCGACGAGGCCGAGAAGGCCGGCAAGCTCGTGCGCGGCGGCGACTACACCATCATCGAGCCCACGAGTGGCAACACCGGCGTCGGCATCGCCTCGGTGGCGGCGGCTCGCGGCTACAAGGTGATCATCACCATGCCCGAGACCATGTCCGTCGAGCGCCGCAAGCTTATGCAGGCATACGGCGCACAGCTCGTGCTCACCGACGGCTCCAAGGGCATGAAGGGCGCCATCGCCAAGGCCGAGGAGCTGCAGAAGGAGACCCCCAACAGCATTATCGCCGGCCAGTTTGTGAACCCCGCCAACCCCGCCATCCACAAGGCCACGACCGGCCCCGAGATCTGGGATGACACCGACGGCGAGGTCGACATCTTCGTCGCCGGCGTTGGAACCGGCGGCACCGTGACCGGCGTGGGCGAGTTCCTCAAGGAGCAGAACCCCGAGATTAAGGTCGTCGCCGTCGAGCCCGCCACCTCCCCGGTGCTCTCCAAGGGCCAGGCCGGCCCGCACAAGATCCAGGGCATCGGCGCCGGCTTTGTGCCCGACGTCCTCGACACCCAGGTCTATGACGAGATCATCCCCGTCGAGAACGACGACGCCTTTGCCACCGGCCGTGCCGTGGGCCACAAGGAGGGCGTGCTCGTGGGCATT
>CABRZY010000015.1 GCA_902475475.1 uncultured Collinsella sp. | reverse complement strand
TCAACGATATGGCACCGTGGGGACACATGTATGTCAATCCTGGTCTAACAGAGCCTTAAAAAATCATCCCGCGAGGCTTGTGGCTCACGCGGGATGATGACGTCTTATTATTTCTTGTCCTGCTCCAGCAGTTCGGACGGTGTGCGATCGGGCTTGCCGCCGCGGAAAATCTCGCGGCCATGCAGACGATGCTCCAGGTCACGTTCGGCCTTTTCCTCGTCAATCTTGGTCTGGCTCACCACCGGGTCCTCAATCAACGACGACACCGAGTTCACCTGCTTCTGAATGCGCTCGGCGATGGTGTCATCCATACTCACGATGCGCATCTTCCAGTCGATACTCGTGGCGTTGGATGAGCTCTTGGTCCACACGAACGTCAAAATGGCGCTCTGGTGGCCGCGCGCGGGGAACATGCCAAAGAAGGAATCGTGCTGAATGTTGCTATCCTCGTCGATATAGGCGTGAACGTTATACACCACGCGGTCGATCTTATCGTTGAGCAACGCGTTGGTCGCAAGCGCCGCGGCCTGAATCTGCCCGTTGGACAGCAGCTCGAGCTCGTTGGCAGACGATGTGTCCAACACCGTCACCTCGACCGTGCCCGTGCGTTCATCGGCTTCATCGACGGTAAAGTCGAGCGGGAACTGCGTAAAGCCGTTGCCCCATTCAAGTCCACCCTTCAGCGCCGTCGAAACGGTATCGACCGAAACGCTCTCGGACAGGTTGGCGGTGTTCAGACGACGCATCACGCCGTAGCCAATCTGCATGCCCACGATCAGCACCAAAATACCGATGACCACGGCCATCGCGGTCTTCGTAATGGTATGGCTCACCTGCGAGCCCGAAGGATCGTCCTCGGACAGCGGGTCGATATGTTTTGCCTGGCTCGCGCGGTCCTCGCTGCGCAGCTGCGCTAGCGCCGCTTTGTCACCGCGCTTGGCCGCAGCCTCCTTCTCACGCATGCGCTCGGTACGCTTTTTGGCGAGCGTGGGATCCAAGACGCCGGATGCATCGATTTCGGAGAATAACTCCGTCACTTCTTCCGGAGTCAAAGGGTTCTTGTCAGCCATAAACTTCCTGTCATATCAATCAGTCGAGCTCGTGCGCACGCGCACCTTCGAACTGCATTCGATAGTAACGGGCATAGGTGCCGCCACGGGCGAGAAGCTCCTCGTGCGTGCCACGCTCCACAACGCGACCATGCTCAACGGTCGCAATCTCATCGGCGTGTTTAATGGTCGAGAGACGGTGGGCGATGATGATTGTGGTACGGCCGCGTGCCAGCTCTTCGAGCGACTCCTGCACCGCCTCCTCGCTCTCGTTATCCAAAGCACTCGTCGCCTCGTCCAAGATCAAGATTTTGGGATTCTTGAGAAACACACGCGCGATGGCAACGCGCTGCTTCTGTCCGCCCGAAAGACGGCTGCCGCGCTCGCCCACGACCGTGTCATAGCCCTGTGGAAGCGACTCGATAAAGGCATCGATGTTGGCGCGACGGGCCGCCTCGGCGATCTCTTCCGCCGTAGCGCCCGGCTTGCCGTAGGCGATGTTCTCGCCAATCGTACCGTCAAACAGATAGACATCCTGCTGCACCAGGCCGATGGCGCGACGCAGGCTCTGCTGCGTCACATCACGCACGTCCTGGCCGTCGATGCTAATGGAGCCGGCAGCCACGTCATAAAAGCGCGGCAGCAGCGAACAGGTCGTGGACTTGCCGCCGCCCGAAGGGCCAACCAAAGCGATGGTCTGCCCGGGCTTGATGGACAGATCCATATGGTCGATAACGGGACGCTCGTCGGCATCGCCCTCGCCCAGCTCGACATCCTCGTAGTTAAAGCACACGTCGTGATACTCCACGGCGCCGGCGGTCACCTGCAGATCCGTGGCGCCCGGCTTGTCCCGGATATCCGGCGCGGTCGAGAGCACCTCGTCCATACGCTTAAAGCCGGCAATAGCCTTCTGATACGTTTCGGCCGAATTAACGAGTGTCTCGAGCGGCGTGCAGAACAGCGAAATGTAGAGAGCGAAGGTTGCCATATCGACCGCCTGCAGCTGACCCTGGGCAACGAGCCAACCACCCAGCAGCACCACGATCACATAGAGCACACCCGAGAGCAGGCCATACGTCGCGGTATAGACGCCCATGGCGTGATACATGTTCTCCTTGGACGAAAGATAGCGATTGTTTGAGGCGCGGAACTTGAAGCGTTCGGTCTCCTCGTTGGCAAAGCTCTTGACTACGCGCATGCCCGCCAGCGAATCCTGCAGCTGCGCATTAATGCCGCTGATTTTTTTGCGGTTGTCGCTAAAGACCTCGCGCATGCGCATGTTCTGCCAAAACATGATGACCGCAAACGCCGCCGTCACCACAGCCATGGCAAGCGCCAGCACCGGGGCGATGGTAAAGAGGATCACAAACGAGCCGATAATCTCGATGCCGCAGATGATGATCCACTCGGGCACGTGGTGCGCCGCCTCGCAGATATCGAACAGGTCGTTGACCACGCGGCTCATCATGTCGCCCGAGCTGTTGCGGTCGAAGTACGCAAAGCTAAAGCGCTCATACTGGTCGAACAGGTCCTCGCGCATTTTGGACTCCATACGCGCGCCCATCACGTGACCCCAATAGCTCACAAAATAGCGGCAGGCGCAGCGGACGGCATACATCAGCACCAAGCCCACCGCGATCATGCCGAGCGCCTGCATAATGGCAGCCTGACCCTGAGTAAATAGCCCACCGGTCAAATTGCGCAGAATAATAGGAAAAGCAAGGTCAATGGCGGCAAGCACCAGAGCACAAACAGTATCAGCAACAAAAAGCCCCATCTGGGGCTTGTAATACGAAAGAAACCTCTTAAACATAATCACCTTACGCGGTTTTACCAAACCGCGTTTCGTCTCGACGCTGCAAGTGCCCCATTTGGACAATCTGGCCTTCAATCGTCGGTCGCGTATATCCATACGCTTCCCTCCTCTTTTAGGCCACCTTGTCTCAAATGGAGCACTTTCGCTGACTTACACAAACCTGCGGGATCATCCCCGCTCGTTAAAGCTCCGCGCCCCCAAGGCGATGCGCGATGCTGTCACAGGCCAAGGCGCCTACGACGGTCTTGGCGTCTTCGATCTTGCCGTCGAGTACGGCGTCGATCAGCTCGTGCAGCGGCACCAGGTCCACGTTGACAAACTCGTCATCATCGGGGTTGGGCGCATCAAACTCGAGCTTGGTAGCCAAGTAGATATGGATGATCTCATCGCAAAAACCGCAGGACGTGACAATCGACGTCAAAAAGCGAATACGACCAGCCCTAAAGCCCGTCTCCTCATGCAGTTCGCGCTTGGCGCAATCGAGCGGGTCCTCGCCTGGATCGAGCTTGCCGGCGGGAATCTCGACCGTCACGCGGTCGATGGCGGTGCGGTACTGACGCACCAGTACGATCTTGCCGCTCTCGGTCAGTGCCACAACGGCCGCCGCACCCGGATGGCGAACGATATCGCGGGCGCTGCGGTGACCGTTGGGCAGCTCAACCTCAAGACGGTGGACGTCGAGGATCTTGCCCTTCCAGGCGCACTCCTCCGAAAGAATCTTCTCGTGCAGCTCGGCATCGTGCGGGTCGTCGTCACCCAGCACCAGCGCCGGCTCGTCAGCGACCTCGCCACCAGGCTCGCCCTCGGCGTGCCCATACATGCGGCTGTCCTCTTCGACGATCTGCGCGTCCACGAGCTCTTCGTTCTTCTCGTCCATCCGTCTCATTCCTCTCGGATTTTAGGCATCCCAGGCGTCGCGACCGCGCAGCGCGCGCAGGCCGATGTCGTGACGCAGGGTCTTGCCCTCAAAATCAATCTTCTCGCAGGCCTCGTAGGCAAGGTTGCGAGCGTTCTCGAACGTGTCGCCCAGAGCGGTCACGGCAAGCACGCGGCCACCATTGGTCACGAGCTGGCCGTCCACCACGGCAGTGCCCGCGTGGTACACGGTCACGTTCTCCATGGCCTCGGCATCCTCAATGCCAGTGATGACCTTGCCCTTCTCGTAGCTGCCGGGATAGCCCGCGCTCGTCAGGACAACGGCCACGGCCCACTCGTCACGCCAGTCGAGCTCAATCTGATCGAGCTCGCAGTTGGCACAAGCCAGCATGACCTCGACCAGGTCGTTCTTAAGGCGCGGCAGCACGACCTGCGTCGCCATGGAGAACGTGACCGTGAAGCCAGCATGACCTCGACCAGGTCGTTCTTAAGGCGCGGGAGCACGACCTGAGTCTCGGGATCACCAAAGCGGGCATTGAACTCCAGCACCTTGGGGCCGGCAGGCGTGAGCATAAAGCCGCCGTACAGGCAGCCGCGGTAGTCGATGCCCTCGGCGGCGAGCTCGGCCACGGTCTGCTCCATGACCTTCACCATGGTGGCGTGCTCCTCGTCGGTCACGATGGGCACCGGGCTGTAAACGCCCATGCCGCCGGTGTTGGGGCCAAGGTCGCCCTCGAGCGCACGTTTGTGGTCCTGCGAGGTAGCCATGGGGCGCACGGTCTTGCCGTCGGTAAAGGCCAGCAGCGAGCACTCGGGGCCGGTCAGCATCTCCTCGATGACCACGGTGTTGCCGGCATCGCCAAAGGTGCCGCCAAAGCACTCGCGCACGGCTTCCTCGGCCTGCTCGAGCTCAGTCGCCACGATAACGCCCTTGCCTGCGGCCAGGCCGTCAGCCTTGACGACCAGCGGAGCGCCCTGCTCACGCACATAGGCAAGAGCCGAAGCCTCGTCAGCGGGGCGCCCTGCTCGCGCACGTAGGCGAGAGCCGAAGCCTCGTCGGTAAACGAACCATAGGCTGCCGTCGGAATGCCCGCACGCTCCATGAGCTGCTTGGAGAACAGCTTGGAGCCCTCCATCTGGGCGCCCTCGGCACCCGGGCCAAAGCAGGGAATACCCGCCGCGCGCACGGCGTCGGCCACGCCCGCCACGAGCGGAGCCTCGGGGCCAATTACCACGAGTCCGCATCCGTGGCTCTGCGCAAACGCCGCCACGGCCGCAGGATCGCAGTCGTCGAGAACAACGTTCTCGCCGCAGCTCGCAGTGCCGCCGTTGCCCGGCGCGATGTAGAGCTTGCCGGCGCGCGGTGATGCTGCGAGCTTAGCTGCCAAAGCATGCTCGCGGCCGCCGCTGCCCAACAACAGGATGTCGATGGTTTGAGTGTCCGCCTTCAAGGGTGCCTCCTCTATGGATTAACGGCCCGCTCCGCGCGAGCCCTTTGCAAGCAAATATACCCCTCGGCCGCCCGTCCGGGCTGCAAAGGGGTATATCGCAATAACCAAATAGTCCCGATTACTTCCAGAATCGGTTGATGATCTGCTCGCGACCAGCGCCAACGCCAATGAACGTCACGCGGGTGTGTGCCAGATCCTCGATAAACGCCACGTAGTCCTGAGCCTCCTGCGGCAGCTCGTCAAAGCTGCGGCAACCGGTGATGTCGCACTTCCAGCCAGGGAGCTCCTCGTAGATGGGCTTGGCATGCTCAAAGCGCACCTGATGCTCGGGCACGCTGGTGTAGCGCTCGCCATCGACGTCGTAGGCCACGCACACCTTGATGGTGTCGAAGGCCGAAAGCACGTCGAGCTTGGTCACGGCGATGTCGGTGAGGCCGTTGACGCGCGAGGCATAGTTGGCGATAGGGCCGTCAAACCAGCCGCAACGACGACGGCGACCGGTGGTCACGCCGTACTCATAGCCCTCCTCGGTCAGCGTGTGGCCGGCCTCGGACTCATAGGAAAGCTCGGTGGGCATGGGGCCCGAACCGACGCGGGTGATATAGGCCTTCATGACGCCCAGCACGCGGTCGACGTTCTTCATGCCCACGCCAGAGCCGGTGATGGCACCGCCGGCGGTGCAGTTGGAAGACGTCACGTACGGATAGGTGCCGTGGTCGATGTCGAGCAGCGTCGCCTGGGCGCCCTCAAACAGCAGGTTCTTGCCCTCATCGATCATGTTGTTGAGCAGCAGGCTCGTCTCGGTGATGTAGGGACGCAGACGCTCGGCCATCGGCAGGTACTCGTCGCAAATCTGGTCCACGGTGTAGGTGGGCAGGTTGTAGATGAGCTCGAGCTCGGGGTTCACACGGGCGAGAGCGGTCTCCAGCTTGTCGCGGAACAGCGCCTCGTCCAGCATGTCCTGCATGCGCAGGCCAATGCGCGCCATCTTGTCCTGATAGCACGGACCGATGCCGCGCTTGGTGGTACCGATGTTCTTCTTGCCGAGCTTCTGCTCAAAGGCGCCATCCAGATCGATGTGGTACGGCATGATGACATGCGCGTTGCCGCTAATCTTGAGGTTCTTGGTGGTGATGCCGTCGGCCTCGAACATGTCAATCTCCTCAAGGACAACCTTGGGGTTGACGACGCAGCCGTTACCGATCACCGACACGTGGTCGGAATACATGATGCCGGAGGGCACCTGGTGCAGGCCGTACTTCTTGCCGTTGACGACGATGGTGTGACCGGCGTTGTTGCCGCCCGAGTAGCGCACGACGGCATCGAAGTCGCCGGCAACCAAGTCGCAAATCTTACCCTTGCCCTCATCGCCCCACTGGGCACCGACCAAAACGGTTGACGGCATGTTTACTCCTTACATTCATGGACTGTCTACGCGCCACGCCGGCACGCAGAAGCACAAAACATTCCCAGTATACCCGTGCAACGGGCGCCTGTCCTACTCCTCGGCATGTGCCCCATCAAGCTCATAGAACTTGGTGGATGCCGGCAGGAACATCAGATCGACGTCGCCGATCGGGCCCGAACGGTTCTTGGCCACGACGATACGCGTAACGCCCTCGTCGGGTCGATCGTCGCGCGAGGCCTCGGCCTCGTCGGCGGAGCGGTCCAAGAACATAACGATATCGGCGTCCTGCTCGATGGAGCCCGATTCACGAAGGTCGGAAAGCTGCGGGCGCTTGCCGGTACGGGATTCGACCTGACGCGAGAGCTGCGACAGCGCGATGAGCGGGATCTTGAGCTCCTTGGCCATGATCTTCAGACCACGCGACATCTCCGAAACCTCGACGGTACGGCTCTCGGAGCGGCGTCCCGGCGGAGGACTCACCAGCTGCAGGTAGTCCAGGATGATGATGGCCTTTTCCTTGTTATGGAGCATGCGGCGGCTCTTGGCGCGAATCTCGGTCACCGTGGTACCGGGCGTATCGTCGATCAGAATATCGAGTTTGGACAAGGTCTGCGTGGCCTCGTTAATGTTGGCCCACTGCTCGGGGCTAATGCGACCCATGCGGAAGTCACTGATCGAGATCATGGCGTAGGCGCAAATCAGACGCTGAGCAATTTCCTTGCCCGACATCTCCAGCGAGAAGAAGCCGACGGTATAACCGGCAGCGGCAGCGTTGAGCGCCAGATTCAGGGCAAACGACGTCTTACCCACAGCAGGGCGGGCGCCGATAATGATGAGCTGACCCTCGCGGAAGCCCATGAGCATGCGGTCGAGCGACGGGAAGCCCGTGGGCACGCCCGCAGCCTGGCCACCGGCCTGGCACACTTCCTCGGCCTCGTTATAGGCCTCGACCATAAACTCGGTCAACGTCTTGTAACTCGACTTGACCTCGCGCGCCGTAACCTTGAGCAGCTTGCTCTCGGCCAGCTCGACAACCTCTTTGGTGTCGGTGGGGGCATTATATGCCAGCGCGTTGATCTCGTTGGTGGCGCCGATCAGCTCACGCAGCATCGAATCGCGGCGAACGATGGCGGCATGATGCTGCCAGTTGACGAGCGACAGGGTCTGACCCATCAACTCCAAAATGTACGCTTCGCCGCCCACGGCATCGAGCTTGTTGATGCTTCGCAGGTAATCGATCAGCGAGATGGAGTCGATGGGAATGCGGCTGTTGTACATATCGACCATCGCGGTATAGATGGTCTTATGAATGGGCCGGTAGAAGTCATCGGGCTGCAGCTCGACCTGGGCCTCTTCGACCACCTCGGGCGATAGCAGCATAGCGGCCAGTACATTGGCCTCTGCATCTTGGTTTTGGGGAAGACCCAACTTTGAGCCGCGGTCCTCAACCGTCAGCCCGGTCTCCCTATCGTCATATGCCATGAGCATCCTCATTCATATCGCTTGCGAGCATCCATAGTATCAGCCACGGTCCCAAAACGCGCCGCGCGCCGCCAATCATCACCGAACCAAACGGATGAACGGTCCTGTATATAGGACTTCGACGCAATGTTCACCATGACACTCACTCAGCGCTAAAAAGCAAAAAGGACGCCCTGGTTTCCCAGAGCGCCCTTCTTAGAACAAGATTGTTGCGTTGCAGCAAATGCTACTCGGCAGCAGCCTCAGTCTCGACCTCGGCGGTCTCGGCCTCGGCGACCTCAGCGGCCTCCTCGACCTCAGCCTCGGCAGCGAGCTCCTCGGCGGTAACGCCGACGAGAACGACAACCTCGGCCTTGATCTCGCGGTACAGCGAGATGGCAACGGTGTGGGCACCGGCAACCTTGATGGGCTTACCGAGCTCGACGCGCTTGCGATCGATGTCCATACCGAGCTGAGCCTTGATGGCGTCAGCGATCATAGCAGCGGTAACGGAGCCAAAGAGGATGCCCTCGTCGCCGACCTTGACGTCAACGGTGACCGTCTTGCCCTCGAAGGCAGCCTTGGTCTCGTTGGCGGTAGCCAGACGGACGGCCTCGCGCTTGGCGATGTTGTTGCGACGCTCGTCAAGCTGCTTGAGGTTGCCCTTGGTGGCGGCAACAGCGAGCTTCTTGGGGAACAGGAAGTTCTCAGCGTAACCCTGAGCGACCTCTACGACGTCACCCTCGCCGCCCTTGCCCTTGATCTCATCGAGAAGAATAACCTTCATGATGCGTCTCCCTTCTTAGCCGCGGTCGCGGTTGCCACGAGAGGAAACCACGGGGACGGTGTACGGCAGGAGAGCCATCTCGCGGGCGCGCTTGATGGCGTTGGCGATGTCATGCTGATGCTGCGTGCAAGCGCCAGTGACGCGACGGGGCTTGATCTTGCCACGGTCGGTCATGTACTTACGGAGAAGCTGAGTGTCCTTATAGTCGATGAACTCAGTGTTCTCCTTGCAGAACTGGCAGTACTTACGACGCGGCTGACGTGCAGAAAAATCATTAGCCATGTCAAAATACCTTTCATTTGGCAACTTCGGCGAACCGAAGCCGCCTCTCACTCAAAAATAGGTGAACAACCCTTAGAACGGGATGTCCTCATCGTAGACGTCGACCGCGGGCGGCGTGGCCACCGGTGCGGCAGGACGTGCTGCGGGCGCGGGGGCTGCGGGGGCGTAACCGCCCTGATCGTAGCCACCCTGGCCACCACGGGAGCTCATAAACTCGATCTCATCGACGATGACCTCAAGCTTGCTCCGGCGCTGGCCGTCGCGCTCCCAAGAGCTGTAGCGCAGCTTGCCCTCGATCGCGACCTTGTTTCCCTTTGCCAGGAAACGGCTCACGGCCTCGGCGCGGGTGCCGAACATGGTGCAGTCGACAAAGTTGGGATAGTCCTCCCACTCGCCAGTCTGCGCGTTGCGGCGACGATCGTTCACGGCGACGCCAAAGGACAGAACCTGGGTTCCGCCGGCGGTGGCGCGCAGCTCGGGATCGCGGGTGAGGTTACCGGTGATGTTCACTCGATTGATGCTCATAACTCACTACTTCCTCTTGGGGCACAAGCCCAGTCCAAAACGACAGTCTTACTCCTGGTCGTCGCGACGGACGATCATGTGGCGGACCACAGCGTCGGTGATGCGCAGGACGCGATCAAGCTCGGCGATCTGGGTAGGATCTGCGTGGAAGTTGATGAGGGTGTAGTCACCATCGGTGAGGTCGTTGATCTCGTAGGCGAGCTTGCGCTTGCCCCACTCGTCAACGGAGTCGACCTTGCCAGCGCCCTCAGCGATCGTGGTATCGATACGCTTCATAACAGCGAGACGAGTCTCGGGGTCGAGCGACGGGTCAACAAAGAACAGCAGTTCATAAGCCTTCATATTGTCACCTCCTCTGGGCAAATGTGGCTTCAGGTCGTGAAGGTGCGCCTGAAGCAGGAAAAGACTTGGTAATAATATCTTTCAACCTCTCAGGCCGCAAGAATATGCAGCTACAACCTCATGACCTCCACATATGCCCATGCTCGCACCACGTTTCATGCGCATTCCAACCAAATGCTGACCAAAAGCTTGACGGATCTGTGGGCAAGATACGGTGCCGTGGGGACAAGCTGAGCCAAGCCGCAGGTCAACGGGCACAAGGCTGTGGTCGCAAAATGCATACCAGTGGCCCACAGCACCACCCAAAGATTTTTAAATTCATTGCCAAGTCGCTTATGAATACCCCTTTTGAACAATTGAGCTGATCAACCACGCTGGTCGGAAGCCGTTTTTTGGCACCTCAAACCCCACTGCAACGTCAAGCGCGGCCAAGCGTTTTAAAAAATGCCAACTTTTCTGTTTGCACTTTGCGATTCCTCGTGTATACTGACTTTCGCATTTAACGGAGAGTTGTCCGAGTGGCCGAAGGAGCACGATTGGAAATCGTGTAGGCGTCAAAAGCGTCTCCAGGGTTCAAATCCCTGACTCTCCGCCAGTTAATTCCAAAGCAGGCCTTCGAGCCTGCTTTGTTTTTACCCCACGCGGAGGGGTGGCAGAGTGGTTGAATGCGGCGGTCTCGAAAACCGTTTGGCCTGTATAAGGTCACGAGGGTTCGAATCCCTCCTCCTCCGCCATTTTGGTTGAGAAAGCTCCCGAGAATGGGAGCTTTTTTGTTTTGAGTCCCTTACAAACAAATACGGCGAAGGAGGAGGGATTCGAGCCCGCCCCTCACCAAAAACATGTACGTCACCCTCCAAAACCGACAATTTTCGACATCTTTGGAGGCTGACGTACACGTTTGGATTGAGTTCACGGGAGTGGCACTATTCGGAAGGTGCCTCTTCGTCTCGCATGCCCTTCCAGTTGCGGATAAGCGCCTTGCGTAGTTCGTTTTGCTCTCGCTGGTACCCGGTGTCGGTACAGCGAGGCATGCCGAGTGCTTCGCGAATGTTGTTCATGGCGCGGTGAAAGGCAAGCTGGCTGCCGAACTGAGCCGAAGTGAGCGTAACGATTCGATATCCCATTTGGGCGAGAACGGCCTCTCGTTCCGCATCTGCTCCCTTGCGCTCGAACTCATCGTGAAAGCCGCCCTTATATTCAATACCGAGCTCCCTGCGCTTATAGGTAACGAGCGTGTCGATTTTGAGCGTTCGAGCTTTGGCGCAGTGCCAAAGACGTTGAGGGATTTCAAGCGGTTTGTTGAGCTCGATGCCCCGAATGCCAACACCGCCTTCGCTTGTTGGGAGCGAGAGGGCGATTGCCGAAGCGGTCTCCATAGGCGAGGCAGAATGGTCGTAGATATGTCTGAGTGCGAGTCGCGCGCGTGTGGCACCGGGTTTGCCGGGATGCATATCGAGCAGCTCGGTAATTTGTTCCTTGGACGCGGTGGCTGGTTGCTCGGTATAAGGGTCGGCGGGATTGAGCCCCATGCGATAATCGCCGCAAACTTCATAGCCGTATTCGAGGTATTCGATCCTATCCATCCACTCGGCAGCGAGCACGAAGGTGAAGGCTTCGTCGGTGATGAAGATTCCGGGCGTCAACTCGTCAATATGCTCGTAGGGAAGATTTTGTCCAAGAATGTGGCAGATGACGCCTTTGGTTCGAATTCGCTCGAATTCGAATACAACCGAGATGTCGATAGTCTTGAGCATATCGGGCGGAATGCCGCAGTCGGTAAGGGCCTGTCGTATACGCGCAACGCGTTGCTGGGTGGAGATGCCTCGTGCGCCTATCTGGTAGTCGCGTTGTGCGAGAGGCTGCACCAAATTCTGAGGTGCATGATGAACGAGCCGTGCGGTTTTATGCGAAATGAGAACAGGGGTATCCATTGATGACCTCTCGCTTTGAGCCGATACCCAACTCTTATGTCCGTTGAAGTGGGGAAATATACTGGATGTGAGTAAATCGACTCATGCATGCCGCGCATGATATGCAAACGCGTACGTCACCCTCCAAAGATGCCGAAAAATGTCGTTTTTGGAGGCTGACGTACACGTTTTGGACCCCCGGCATTCCAACAATGCCACGCCCGCATCCAGTCCCGACCGTTTACCGAGCAATAGGGTCGCCACGCCCGCCAACCATGTACTATGTACGGGCATTGTCTAAACCCACAATCCAAAGGACCCCATCTTGCCCGTCGTCGCCGCTATAACCGTTACCTCACATGCCCCGGATGCCATGGTCGCTATCCCATTTTGGCTCGAGATGTTCGCCGTTGTCGCTGCATCGATCTCGGGTGTACTGGTTGCGCGCGAGCACAAGCTCGACCTGGTGGGCGCGGTCGCGCTCGCGGTAGTCTGCGGTCTGGGCGGAGGTCTCTTGCGCGACATGACGCTGCAGGTGGGCAACGTCTACATCCTCAACCAGCCGATGGCGCTCCCGCTTTCCATTGCCACGGCAGCCATCATCTATATTTTCCCGGCAATCGTCGACAAACCCGAAAAACTCATTCCCCTGCTCGACATCATCTCGGTCGGCATCTACGCCGCCACTGGAGCAGACAAGGCGCTGGTCTACGGCTTTGCGCCGGCGGTGTGCATCATGATGGGCTTTTTTACCGCGGTGGGCGGCGGCATGCTGCGCGACGGTTTTATGGGCGTGGTTCCGGGCATTTTCCAACGTACTAACTTTTATGCCATCGCTGCCATCGCCGGATCGACAAGCTATGTGTGTCTCGTTATGAGCGGCATCATGAGCAATGTCGCCGCGCTGGTCGTATGCGTTGCCGTGACCATGGGCCTGCGCTGGCTCTCGCTGCGCTTTGACATCAAAAGCCCCACCGAAGAAGACATCGCGCGCTTTTTGCACCGTAAAAAGTAGGCAGCACGACACAACCCCTCGAAATGCAACCGAGAGGTTCTTTTAGAGCGCCCGCGCGTTGGGTACCCTGTTAGATATATGCCGAGTATCTAACGAAGGATTCACTATGCCCTGCAATCAATTCCCGTTGACCCAGCGCCGTAAAGCATGGGGCCGCATCACCATCCTATTCGCGCTCATCGCGCTGGCGATCACCGTGCTTCCCACGGCGTCGTTCGCCGGCACGGACACCGCAGGCAATGTCCTTGCGACCGACAATGACGCCAATCCGTCCGGTGTCGAGGGTGACCTGTACTGGGCCGGTCAGGCCCTCAACTTGGATGATGCGTCCATCAACCACGATATCATCGCTGCGGGCGATACCCTCTCAATTCGCGACTGCACGGTGGGCGGCGCCGTTCGTCTTGCGGCGCGCACGATTGATATCGCCCAGACCACGGTTGATGGCAGCGTGACCGTCGCTGGCCAGCACGTTGTTCTCAACGCCGGCAGCACCGCCAACTGTTTCTACGCGATAGGCGAGACGGTTGCCCTACGCGGCTCTACCAAGTCGGCAGCGCTTGCGGGCGATACGGTGACCATCGATGGCACCGTCGAGGGCGATGTTGAGGTTTGGGCCGACAAGCTCATCTTGGGCAAGAACGCTCGCATCACCGGCGCGGTGAACGCGCACGTCTCCGAGGACCCCGAGCGCGCCGCAGGAGCCGAGGTCGGCGCGCTCAAGATCGACCGCACCGAGAACGAGGATACTTCAACCGTTAACGATGTCATCGGCGGTATCGTCGCCGCGGCACTCTCGACCTGCTTTGTCGCCCTGTTACTCGAGCTCGTCTTTCCGCGCGCGACCGCCAGCGCCGCCGGCATGCTCCACCAGCGCCCCACGCCCCTGTGGGTGAGCGGTCTTCTGGGCACGATTGCTATCGTCCCCGCCGTCCTACTGCTGATTATCTCCATCGCTGGTCTATCGCTTGCCGGAGCCCTCATGTGCGGCGTTATTGGCATCGCGCTGGTATCGAGTGCCTTTGCAGGGTGCGCGATCGCGCGCATGGTCGGACACAGCCAGAACCGCTACGCCATGGCAGCCGTTGGTGGCGTAATCGCAGGCGCCCTCACGGGGCTTCCCCTCGCAGGCGGCTTCATCAGCGGCGTGGCCTTTGTCTTTATGCTCGGCTACGTCATCCAGATCATCTGGCGCAACGCCCACCTCAAGCCGCAGCAGCCGGCTAACACGCCGGGACTCCCCACCGCTTAGCAGCTAACCGCCACAAAGATGCCAAGCACCTTTGTGGCGGTGCAAAGCAACCCGCCCCCTTGCACCAAAAAGGGCGCCGACCATTGCGGTCGACGCCCTTTCTCGTTAGACGTTATAAAGCCCAGCGCCTATTTGTTGACCTGACCGGCGCGGACGGCGGCCTTCTTGCGGTCGGTGGCGTTGAGCAGACGCTTGCGCAGGCGGATGTTCTTGGGAGTAATCTCGACCAGCTCGTCGTCGGCGATGTACTCCAGCGCTTCCTCCAGCGAGAAGGTGCGGGGCGGCACCAGTTGGACGGAGATATCGGAGGTCGAGGAACGCTGGTTGCCCAGGTTCTTGGTACGGGCGATGTTGACGACCATGTCGCCGGCCTTGCTGCGCTCGCCCACAATCATGCCCTCGTAGCACTCGGTGCCCGGCTCAACAAACAGCTGGCCGCGCTCCTGCAGCGTACCCAGAGCATAGGCAACGGCCTTCTCGGTGGTCATGGAGATCATGGCACCGTTCTGACGGTTGCCGATCTCGCCGGCGTAGGGACCGTACTCCAGGAAGGTGTGGTAGAACACGCCCTCGCCGTGGGTAACGTTCATGATGCGGTTCTTAAGACCCATGATGCCGCGGGTCGGGATCTTAAACTCGAGGTGCGTCACGATGCCCGAGGTATCCATGCTCGTCATGATGCCGCCGGAGGTACCGAAGACCTCAACGACCTTGCCCGAGTACTCGTCCGGGCACTCGACGACGGCCTGCTCGACAGGCTCCATCTTGTTGCCGTTCTCGTCCTTCTTAAACAGAACGCGGGGACGGCCGACCTGGAACTCAAAGCCCTCGCGGCGCATGGACTCCATCAGGACGGACAGGTGCAGGATGCCGCGGCCCGAGACCTCGACGCCGCTCTTGTCCTCGAGCTCCTCGATCTTCATGGTCACGTTGTTCTCGGCCTCGTTGAACAGGCGCTCCTTAAGCTGACGGGCGCCCACGATGTCGCCATCGCGGCCGACGAGCGGGGAGGTCGAGGCCTCAAAGACGATGGACAGGGTCGGCGGGTCGATCTCGATGGGCTCGAGCTCGACGGGGTTCTCGGGGTCGGTGTAAACATCGCCGATATCGGTGCGGTCAATACCCACGACAGCAGCGATATCGCCGGCGCCGACTTCCTGGCACTCGGTACGGCCCAGGTAGTCGAAGGTAAAGAGCTGCTTGACGGTAGCGGTGGCACTGGAGCCATCGTTCTTCACAACCAAGATCTGGTCGCCCTGGTGGATGGTGCCGGAGTACACGCGGCCGATACCGATAAAGAGCTGCTTGACGGTAGCGGTGGCGCTGGAGCCGTCGTTCTTCACAACCAAAATCTGGTCGCCCTGGTGGATGGTGCCGGAGTACACGCGACCGATGCCGATACGGCCAACGAAGTTGGAGTGGTCAATGGTCACGCACTGCATGGCCAGCGGGGCGTTCTCGTCAACCTCGGGCGCGGGCATGTCGTCGATGATCATGTCGAGCAGCGGATACATGTCCATGTTGCCGTCGTTGGGGTCAAGGCGGGCAAAGCCATTCATGGCGCTAGCGTAGACCACGTGCTCCATGGCGAACTCAAGCTGGTCGTCGGTGGCGCCCAGGTCGGCCATGAGGTCCAGGCAGTCGTTGTAGGCCTTCTCGGGGTTAGCACCCGGACGGTCGATCTTGTTGATGACGATCATGATCTTAAGGCCAGTGTCGATAGCGTGACGCAGCACGAAACGGGTCTGGGGCATGGGGCCCTCAAAGGCGTCGACCAGCAGCAGGGCGCCGTCGGCCATACGCAGCACGCGCTCGACCTCGCCGCCAAAGTCGGCGTGGCCCGGGGTGTCGATGACGTTGATCTTGACGTCCTTGTACTCGATAGAGATGTTCTTGGCGAGAATCGTAATGCCGCGCTCGCGCTCCTGGTCGTTGGAATCCAGGACGCGGTCCTCGACCTGCTGGTTGGCACGGAAGGCGTCCGTGGCACGCAGGAGCTTGTCGACCATCGTCGTCTTGCCGTGGTCGACGTGAGCGATGATGGCGATGTTCCTCAGATTGTCTACGCGCATGTAGTTCCCCTATCTTCTATCTATATACAACCGGCACGCGTATGCGACCCACCCAGCAATGCAACGCTCGGCGGGAATATTGAGCCTTTTACCGAAAACTCGTTTATTTTAGCGATTTTAGATGAGAGGGGTTTCCTCACCTGCAGGTTCAGGGTCGCTCCACATAAAACCATCGCCGGCGCCCATGCCCTCATACAGCACATATGCCGAAAAACCGCTCTCGAGCGTGGTTTCGAAGAAGCTCACGAGCAGAGCATCGTGATAGCCGCCGTCAATCTCGACGCAGCCGGTGTAGCCGATGGCATAGCGAGCGATACGGCCCAGGCCCTCGTCCTTAAGACCCATCTTGTGCTCGGAGATAAAGTTGGTGGCCGCCTCGAGGCACGCCTCTTCGCCGTCCTCGTCGAGCGCCGCCAGATAACGGTTGGAAGCGGCGTCCTCAATTGCCACGACCACGCCAGGGTTTTCACCGGCGGCAAGGTCGTCCAAGAACGCGCCGATCAGATCGCACACCATGGCGTCGAGCTCGGCGGAGACGTTACCGGCGTCCTGCATATCCTGTGCCATCTTTAGACCTTCCCATCGAGTCTGGCGTCGTTACAGTTCTTGTGCCTCAGCAGCGATCTTAGCGGCAGCGTCGCGGGCGCGCATCATATCCATCGCGCGCTTGTCGAGCACCTTGATCTGACTGGTCAGCATGACCGCATCGACCACGCCCCAGATCATAAGGCCCGTAGAGATCGAAAACCCAAGCGCACCAACTGTACCATGAAGGCGCGAACAGATTGCCGCGACAAGGGCGGAGACGACAACCATCTTGATAAACGAGCCGCGGCGTTCGCGAAGCGTGCGGGCCTGCGTCACATAGGCAATGCGAGCCGCCTCAGAAGCCTCCGAGCGCATCTGGGCCTCGCGCGCAATGGTCGCCGCCTCAGCCGACATACCGCCGGCCATCAGCGAACGCTCCGCAGCCTGGACGCCCCGCATTTAGAAGTCATCGGGGGAGAGCGTATGGACGAACTCGTCGAACTTCTCGAACTC
>CABRZY010000014.1 GCA_902475475.1 uncultured Collinsella sp. | reverse complement strand
CTGACGCCGCCCGCTTTCGCCGCGTCGCTTCGCTCCTTGCGTGCTGCGCTGGAAAACGCTTCGCGTTTCCTCAGCTCCGCACCCTTGCGGGTTCTCGAATCCCTCCGCTTGCCCACAAGAAAGCGCCCTGGGCCGTTATGGGCTCAGGGCGCTCAATTTTAATGGCTGGGACGGAGGGATTCGAACCCCCAACAGCCGGCACCAAAAACCGGAGTTCTACCGTTGAACTACGTCCCAGTATGGGTGTTGCCAAAAGCAACTCGTCTAGTTTACCTAATCTGCGAGGGCATCGCAAACGCCATCGAGCAGGCGTACCGCGAGCGTCTGGGCGTCGCTGGCAGTGAAGGTGCCGTTGTAGCGCGTCATGCCGGTGAGCTCAATGCGGATGCGTGCCGGCTTTTGCTGTGCGGCGACATTGGCGGTGCGGATGCGCTGGGCCAGGTTGTGGCACTCGGCGAGGGCAATCGTGGCGCGCGGAGCGGCGTCGGCGGGCAGCTCGTCGCTTGCGATCTCGAGCACCAGGTCAACGTCGGTCGGAACCTCGGAATCGCAAAGCATCATACCGCTGTTGTCGGTCGTCGCCGTGGCGATGTTCCACATGCGCGATGCTACGCTGCGCGCGATAGGGTCCTCGCCGATAACGGCAATCTGAAAGCGCTCGAGCACGTTGACGGCGCGAGCAAAACCGATGCGGGACTCGGCTTCGGTGGCCGAGGGCTTGCCCTCCCACACATGGTGCAGGCGGTTGATGTAGGCGTAGGTGTCCTGGAAGGCCATGCCGTCGGCAAACAGGCCGACATTTTCCTGGAACTGCTGCAGGGCGGCCTCGGTATGCGGACCAAAGTAGCCGTCGTCTTCGCCACAGGCAAAGCCCAAAACGTTGAGAGCGCGCTGCAGGGCCTGCACATCGGCGCCATGGAAATTGGGCATGCGCAGATAGAGGGTGCGGTCGCCCAGCTTATACGAAGCGTCTACAAGGGCGCTCCAACAGGGGATATCGACGGCATGACCGGCAGCAAGGCCGCTGTCGAGCCTGAAGGTGCTGACGGCCTGCTCAGTGGTGGCTCCAAAGTACTTGTCGGTGACTTCGGCGGCATCAATCGTGTAGCCGAGCTGCAGGAGACGAGACTGCACGTCCTCGACGGCTGCTCCTTGCATGCCCGTTGTAATAGGTTCCATGAACGAACCCCTTTCGGCGTACCATTCGTACTATTTGAGCGTCTGTCGGATAGACAACGCAAAGGGATGCATAAACATGCACTCAACAGTGTAGCAAGTTGTGCCTAAATACGCTGCTGACAGGTTTTATAACCCCCGTTAGTTAAGGCGCTCCACAAAGAAATCTGCCATGGAGAGGAACAGCTCGCGTGCGTGCGGATCAAGCTCAACGTTCTCGATGGCCGCTTTGGCCTTAGCGGTCAGGTCGAGCGCGTAAGTGTGGGCGTAATCGATGGAGCCGGTTTCCTGAAAGATCTCCACGGCGCGTGCGAGCTGCGCGGGATCATCGGTACCCGAGGAAAGAATCGCCTCGACCTCGTCGTGGTGGCGCTCATCAGAGAGGGCGTGTACGGCGACAAGCGTGCGCTTGCCCTCGGTGATGTCGGTGCGGAAGTCCTTGTTGGCGGCTTCCTTAGCGCCGACAAGGTTGAGCAGGTCGTCCTGAATCTGAAAGGCAAGGCCCGTGTGCAGGCCAAAGGCGCGCAGCGCTTCGATTTGCTCATCGCTGCCGCCGCCGATAATGGCTCCGGCGGCAAGCGGCGTGGCTCCGCTGTAAAACGCGGTCTTGTGCGTCGCCATGTCCAGGTAGTCATCAACCGAGATATCAAAGCGCCCGTCACGGACCCAACCCAGGTCGAGCGCTTGACCCTCGATGGTGCGGACGATCATCTCGGTTAGCTCGTGGAGCACGCGCAGCTTCACGTCGGACTCCAGCGTGGGGTCGTCGAGAACGGTCTTGGTGACCATGGTGAGCGCCAGGTCGCCACAATTGATGGCAAGCCCCGTGCCCTCGGTAAGGTGCATGCAGGGCTTGCCTCGACGAAGCTGTCCGTTGTCGGCGATGTCGTCGTGGATCAGCGCGCCCGACTGGAAATGTTCGATGGCTGCCGCAGCGCTGCGGGCACTCTCAAAGCTACCGCCCACTGCGGTTGCGGCGAGCATGCAGATAAGCGGGCGGTGGCGCTTGCCGGCGTTGGCCGTAAAAGCCGAGAGCGGCGCGTACAGGTAGCGCTCGATATCGGCAGAGGTCGCCTGTCCGTCAAAGAACGTGGCCAGATAGTCGTTAATCTGGTCAAAGTGCTGGGCTAAAAAGCTGGTAAACGGACTGGACACGGGTTCTCGCATTCTTTCTGAGGTTGCATTGGTGCAATATGCAGACAACATATTGCCACATCAGGGCGTTTGGCGCGGCAGTTTTGGCGATTTAGGACAACGGGCGTGCGTTTGATGGAGCGCGCCTAAATCAGCCTAAAATGCTCGAGCGCCGCAACGACACCGTCGTGATCGACGGTGTCGGTCACGTAATCGGCCTTATCCTTGAGATAGTCCGGCGCATTGCCCATGGCGATACCGACATCGACGGCGTTCATCAGCGAGACGTCATTGCTGGCGTCGCCGATGCCGTATACGGTTCCGTGGTGGGGATCGAGGGCATCGAGTACAGACTGGATGCCCCCGCGCTTCGTGCATTCGCGGGGCGAGATTTCGGTTACCTCGAGTTCGAGCTCGTTAAAGCACAGCAGCGGCTCAAGTGCCTTATCTTGGGCGATGCGGTTGGCGAGCGATGTAGACATCAAGATCTTGTAGACACTGTAATGTTGCAGCTGCGTGACTGCGTCGCCCAGGGTGCGCGCGTATCCGGGGGCATCGGGGGCATCGGCACTCATGCGCACGACGCCGTTGAGGCCCTCAAAGCGGATGGCCTCGCCCGATTGCTCAAGGTAGGGGGCAAGACGCTGCAGCATACTGGGCGTCATCGACAGATCGCGAATTGCGTGTCCGTTGATCTCGGCGTAACCGCCCGCAAGACAGACGATGCCGGTCCAGGGCAGCTCAAGAAGTTTGGGGTGGATGCAGCTGAGGGTGCGCCCCGTGCAGATAAAGGCCATGTTGCCGTTGGCGACAAACTCGCGGATTGCCTGCGAAACCGCCTCGTTGGGATAGGGGGAGAGGTCCCGCTCGTCTTCGGGAAGGTCTTGGGCGAGCCTGGGGTCTTGCCAGGCGAGCGTTCCGTCGATATCGAAGAAGCAGATATCGCCGCGCTTATGGGCTGCGCTGGCGGCAGGGGAGGCCGAGGTGGTGGGCACAAATTCCGGCTCGAGGCCCATGATCTGGTCAAAATGCTCTTTAACGCGGGGAACGGAGATGCCGATGACCACCTGGGCGGTCTTGTCCGTAATGATGAGGCCCTTGGCGCCCACCGCGACAAACGACGCGTTATCTGCAACGATGGAAGGGTCTGCGACCTCGACGCGCAGGCGCGTGGCGCAGTTGGTTGCGCCCACAATATTGCCAACGCCACCTAAAAGCTGAATTACCCGCTCAGCGAGGACGTGATCTTGATCGGATCGACTATTGACCTCGTCATTGGGAGATTGCTCTTTGGCAAAGCCGCTTTCCGTTAAACGATCGATTGCCGCGCGATTGGCAACATGATCCTCGCGGCCCGGCGTCTTAAGGTCATAGACCAAGATGAGTACTCGAAAACTAACAAAAAAGATGAGGCTAAAGGCAAGGCCGATACCGAGCGCCAAAAGATAGGCACCGGCATGCGTGCGCATGAGCGGAATAAAGTTGAAGGCTGCCATCTCAATCAGGCCGCCCGAGAAGATGCCGACGATGCCAAAGAGATTCATGGTTGTGGCAAGGCAAGACGATAAGACGGCGTAGAGCAAAAAGAGCCCGGGGTGGGTGAACATAAAGAGAAACTCGAGTGGCTCGGTAACGCCGCAAACCACCGAGGCGACGATGGCGGGCAAAAGGATGACCTTAAGGCCGGCGCGGCGCTCTGGTTTTGCGGTGGAGTAGAACGCGGCTGCGATGGCGGGAAGGCCAAAGAGCTTGACCCAGCCGGTGGCGGTAAAACCGGCCCACGGCGCAAGTTCATTAAGGGGGCGCGTGCTATGGGAGAGGATGGGGAGCAAGCTGCTCCACGTGGCGTAGATGCCGTCGTTAATGACCAGGTTGTCGTAGTAGATCGGCATGTAGAGCAGGTGGTGCAGCCCCATGGGCTCGAGCGCTCGCTCCAAAAGCACAAAGATGCCCACGCCAAAGGGGCCGACGCTCGTAAGTGCATGGCGCAGCGTTTCGGTCATTGCGTATACGGAGGGCACGATGGCGGCCGAGATAGCGGCAAGGGCAAACACGGCAAAAAAGCTGATGAGGTAGACCAGCGAGGAGCCCGAGAAGGTGCCGAGCCAATCGGGAACCTTGGCATCGTAGAAGCGGTCATGGATGGCGACGACGGTTGCCGATACCGCCAGCGGGCCGATAATGCCGGTGTCGAGCGTCTTGATGCCGTCGATGATGGTGATGCCGCTAGCGGAGGTCAAAGACGACGGGTACTTAAGTCCAAGATTGTCTCCGCTCAGCTTAATGATCTCGCTCAAAAAGAAGCAGTAGGCAAAATAGGCGACGAGAGCCTCGAGGCAGCAACGAGCCGGTTGTTTTTGGGCAAGACCGATGGGCAGCGCTACGGCAAAAAGGAGCGGGAGGCGTTTAAAGACCGTCCACGAGCCGCGCTGGATGATGGTCCAAAAAGCGTACCAAGGGGTTCCGTATACGGCGAGATCGCCGACGATGTCCGCAGTCGTTGCGAGAGCGGAGACGCCGACCATGAGGCCTGATATAGAAAACAGCATGGCGGGCGCGAACATTGCCCCGCCAAAGCGTTGGATTTTTTGCAGCATGTTCTGCCTTCCGAATATCGAGGCGCGTTGCGCGTGGGGAAACGTTTAAACAATGGATTCATTGTAGAGGACCAGACGATTGTCGTACCGGCAGTTTTGAGCGAAACCGATTTGGGCATGACAGAAACCGTCAACGGTTAAATCCTGTCGCTTTACCGATATTCGGTTTAAACAACTTTAAGAAATGCTATCGTGCCTAGCCGGAAATGAATAATGTAGAGGTGAAACAATGCCAAAAGCGATATACGAAGGAATCTACCGAGAAATACGCTCGCGCATCATTAATGGGACCTATGCGTTTCAGGAGATGCTGCCAACCGAAGCCGAGCTGACCGCGGAGTTCGGATGCACTCGCAATACCGTCCGTCGCGCCTTGGGTATGCTGGCCGACGGGATGTTTGTGCAGCCCATACACGGCAAGGGCGTGCGCGTTATTTGGCTTAAGGGCGAAACCGACATGTTGGGCGCACTCGAAGAGGTTGAGTCGTTTGGCGAGTTTGCAAAGCGCAACAATGCCGTTGCATCTACGGACGTTAAGTCTTTCGAACATCTGGTTTGCACCGAGCAACTCTCTCGTCACCTGGGCTTTAAGGTGGGCGAGGAGTTGATTCGCGTAGTGCGTGTCCGAAGCCTCAACGGCAACGCGCGCCAAGTGGACCATGGCTATTTTTTGGCGTCGATCGCCAAGGGCCTGACTCCCGAGATCGCGGCAGATTCTATTTACGGCTATCTGGAGCACAAGCGCGGTGTCAAAGTGATGGCGAGCCGTCGTACGGTGAGTGTCGAGCTCGCCAACGATGAGGACTGCAGCTATCTTGACCTCGGCAAATACAACTGCGTTGCCGTCATGGAGAGTCAGTCGTACACCTCGGACGGTATCTTGTTTGAGGTGACGCACACTCGCACACACCCCGAGATCTTCCATTACCGTGTCAATTCCAAGCGATAGCCGGCTAGCTCGCAGCCTGACGAGACTCATGGCCTCAAAGAGAAAACGCCCGGTCAAACCGACGGTACATCGGCTTGACCGGGCGTTTTCTCTGCATTCGATAACAAATAATTGTTTATACAAAACTTGTCAAGTATCAAGTTGAAATTACCGTTCACCGAAGTTTTTCTACCGCTCTAGTAATACTTGTTCAAACAACTAGCCAAATAGCGTATCGTTCAAATCAGCAAAAGGGGCAAAGTCCCCGAGCCAATCTCCGAAGGCGGCGGCAAAGGGTGCCGCCACGGTGTGAAAGGGTGGATTGTAATGAAGAACGAAATGAGCAGAAGGCAGTTCCTGGGCTTTGCTGGTTCCGCGGCTGCAGTTCTTGGTCTGGGCCTCGTGGGTTGCGGTGGTTCTGCCGGCTCCGGCTCCTCTGCTTCTGGTGACGCTGCCGAGGTCTACTTCCTCCAATTCAAGCCCGAGGTCGACAAGGAGTGGAAGGAGATCGCCAAGGCCTATAAGAAGGAGAAGGGCGTCGAGGTCAAGATCGTGACCGCTGCCTCCAACACCTACGAGGAGAAGCTCAAGTCCGAGATGTCCAAGAGCTCCGCTCCGACCCTGTTCCAGGTCAACGGCCCCACCGGTCTTAAGAACTGGAAGGATTACTGCGCCGACCTGTCCGATACCAAGCTCCGCGGTGAGCTCATTGATGACTCCCTGGCTCTGCAGTCCGACGGCAAGGATGTGTGCATCGACTGGGTTCAGGAGAGCTTCGGCATTATTTACAACAAGCAGCTGCTCGAGAAGGCTGGCTACAAGGCCGAGGACATCAACTCCTTCGACAAGCTGAAGGCTTGTGCCGATGACATCCAGGCCCGCAAGGACGAGCTTGGTGTCGAGGGTGCCTTCACTTCCGCCGGCATGGACGACTCCTCCAGCTGGCGCTACACCACCCACCTTGCCAACATGCCGCTCTACTACGAGTTTGAGAAGGAGCACAACCAGGAGGACGACGAGATCAAGGGTGAGTTCCTCGACAACTACAAGCAGATCTTCGACCTGTACATCACCGACTCCACCTGCGATCCTTCGCAGCTTGCTTCCAAGACCGGCGACGACGCCACCAACGAGTTCGCAACCGGCAAGGCCGTCTTCTACCAGAACGGCTCTTGGGCCTACTCTGACCTCGTCAAGGCCGGCATGACCGACGATCAGATTGGCATGATGCCGATCTACATCGGTGTTGACGGCGAGGAGAACCAGGGCCTGTGCTCCGGCGGCGAGAACTACTGGTGCGTCAGTTCCCAGGCTTCCGAGGATGCCCAGAAGGCCACCGAGGACTTCATGTATTGGTGCGTCACCGCTGACACCCCGACCAGCATCATCGCCGACAAGATGGGCCTGACCGCTCCGTTCAAGAGCGCCAAGGAGACCACCAACGTCTTCTCGCAGCAGGCCGTTGCCATGGCCAAGGACGGCAAGAAGACCGTCGCTTGGGACTTCGTCTACATTCCCTCCGAGGAGTGGAAGAAGAACCTCAAGCAGGCTCTGATTGCCTACGCTGCCGATAACAGCAAGTGGGACGGCGTCAAGAACGCCTTCGTCGATGGCTGGAAGACCGAGAAGGCCGCTTCCGAGTAAGCAGTTGCTGCCCAAGCTATCTGATTAGCGACAGGGGGCGGGCAGACGTTGGTTTGCCCGCCCCCTGCATATTGAAAGGACCCTTTTATGGGCAAAGCACTCAAGCGCTGGTGGCCGCTCTTTATGCTGCCCACGTGCCTGGCGTTTATGATCGGGTTCGTGATCCCTTTTATCCAGGGCTTCTATCTCTCGTTCTGCCAGTTTATTATCATTAGTAACGCGCACTTTGTCGGTATCGAGAACTACGTGCGCGCGCTGTCCGATCCGCAGTTCTCCACGTCGTTCTTCTTTACCGTGGCGTTTGCCTTCCTGTCGACGGTGCTCATCAACGTGATCGCCCTGGCCATTGCGCAGGCGCTCACCCGCAAGGCGCTCAAAGGCACCAACATCTTCCGTACGATCTTCTTTATGCCTAACCTGATCGGCGGCATCGTGCTGGGCTACATTTGGCAGATTCTGATCAACTGCCTGCTCTCCAACGTGGGCGCCCAGCTCATCGCTCTTAACTCTGCTGCTGGCTTCTGGGGCCTTATCATCCTGACCCTGTGGCAGCAGGTCGGCTACATGATGATCATCTACATCGCTGGTCTGCAGTCCATTCCGTCCGACTACATCGAGGCCGCCAAGGTCGACGGCGCTACGGCATGGCAGACGTTTTGGAAGGTTAAGATCCCTAACCTGATGCCGACCATCACCATCTGCCTGTTCCTGTCCATCACCAACGGCTTTAAGCTGTTCGACCAGAACCTCGCCCTCACCGGCGGCGCCCCCGCGCACTCCACCGAGATGCTCGCCCTGAACATCTACAACACGTTCTATTCGCGTGCCGGTATCGCATGGCAGGGCATTGGTCAGGCCAAGGCGGTTATCTTCTGCATCCTGGTCGTGGCCATCTCCATGATCCAGCTTAAGGCCACGAGGTCCAAGGAGGTGCAGCAGTAATGAAACGCGATAAGGTTATTAACCGCGCGCTCTCGATTTTCTTTACGATCCTGTCGCTCGCGTGGATCTACCCCGTGTTTATGATCGCGCTCAATTCCTTTAAGAAAGCGACCGCAATCAGCACCACCACGGCGTTCGATCTGCTCACGCCCGAGACGTTCAACGGCCTTGCAAACTACTTGCACGCTCTTAACGAGCAGGGCTTTGCCTCGGCATTTATGTGCTCGCTCATCATCACGGTCACGTCGGTCGTGCTGATCTTGGTGTGCTGTTCCATGTGCGCTTGGTATGTGGTTCGTGTCAACAACAAGATCTCGAACTTTTTCTATTACCTGTTCGTCTTCTCGATGGTCGTGCCCTTCCAGATGCTCATGTTCACGCTGTCCAATTTGGCGGACCGCATCGGCTTCAACACGCCGTTCAACATCTGCTTTATCTACCTCGGCTTTGGCGCGGGCCTGGCGGTCTTTATGTTCGCCGGTTTTGTAAAGAACATCCCGCTCGAGATCGAGGAGGCGGCCATGATTGATGGCTGCAACCCGGTCCAGGTGTTCTTTAAGATCGTCCTTCCCATCATGAAGCCCACCTATCTTTCGGTCGGCATCCTCGAGACCATGTGGGTCTGGAACGACTATCTGCTGCCCTACCTTACGCTCGACTCCACCAAGTACAAGACCATTCCTATCTTGATCCAGTACTTCCGCGGCGGCTACGGCCACGTCGAGCTCGGCCCCATGATGGCCTGCATCATGATGGTCGTTATCCCTATCGTTATCATGTACATCCTCTGTCAGAAGTACATCATCGACGGCGTGGTGGCAGGTGCCGTCAAGGGCTGATGCCGTAACTGTTTTGCAAGTTTCTGCGGCACCCCTCAGCGCGGCGCCGCATATCGAAAGGTAGAGACATGGCCGAGATCGTTCTCAAACATGTTCAGAAGGTGTATCCCAACAACGAGTCAAAAAAGAAGGGCTTCTTTGGCAAAAAGAAGAAGACCGAGGAGAAGAAGCACAACCTCAAGGTTACCGAGGACGGTGTGCTCGCTGTAGAGGACTTCAACCTCACCGTTCACGACCAGGAGTTCGTCGTCCTCGTTGGCCCCTCTGGCTGCGGTAAGTCCACGACGATGCGCATGGTCGCCGGCCTGGAGGACATTACCTCGGGCGATGTGCTCATCGACGGCAAGCGTGTCAACGACGTGGCGCCCAAGGACCGCGACATCGCCATGGTGTTCCAGAGCTACGCTCTGTACCCCAATATGACGGTGTACGAGAACATGGCATTTACGCTCGAGCTCAAGAAGGTTCCCAAGGACGAGATCGACCGCAAGGTTCGCTCTGCTGCCGAGATTCTGGGCATTACCGAGTACCTCGACCGTAAGCCCAAGGCGCTCTCCGGCGGCCAGCGCCAGCGTGTCGCTATCGGCCGCGCCATCGTGCGTGACCCCAAGGTCTTCCTGATGGACGAGCCGCTGTCCAACCTGGACGCCAAGCTTCGTAACCAGATGCGTGCCGAGCTCATTAAGCTGCGCCACGAGATCAAGGGCACGTTCATTTATGTTACTCACGACCAGACCGAGGCTATGACCCTCGGTGACCGTATCGTGGTCATGAAGGACGGCGTTGTCCAGCAGATCGCCACGCCGCAGGAGGTCTTCAACCATCCCGCGAACATCTTCGTCGCCGGCTTCATCGGCGTGCCGCAGATGAACTTCTTCGATGCCCAGCTGGTGCGCTCGGGCAACGGCTTTACCGTCAAGACCGAGGATATGAACGTGGCGCTCGCCCCCGAGACTTGCGCTCAGCTTGCCCTCAACTGGGACGGCGGCGACGTGAAGGAGATTACGGCCGGCGTGCGTCCCGAGCAGATTCTGCTTGCCGACAAGGGCGAGGAGGGCGCGCTCCAGGGTACCGTCGAGGTGACCGAGCTCATGGGCTCGACCGAGCATGTCCACGTGACCGCTCCCGACGGCCAGTTTGTCCTGATTATCCCCGTCGTCGACCTCGAGGCCAAGGGCGCGCTCAAGGCTGGCGACACCATCTGGTTCAAGTTTGAGAAGAACGCGACCCACCTCTTCGATAAGGTCTCTGGCAAGAACCTTATCTAGGCCCGGTGCAACCAGGCCCTTCCTTTGGGCGACTGCGGTATTGCCATCCTTTTGCCGCGGTCACATATAAGGCTCCCCTCCCGTCCACTGGGCGAGAGGGGAGCCTTTCTTTGTGTCGGGGCTGTCCATCGGCCAGTTTGTCTTGATTTGTAACAGGTAGGGCCGATTTCGGACGCTAGGTGTTACAGATCGAAACAGTTCCGCTGAGCTGACCATTTCATCTAAATCTGTAACACCAAAGGTGAATTTCAGCTGCTAGATGTTACAGATTGAGATAAACCCAAGGGGAGGGGCCGGTATGTCTCGATCTGTAACAGCTGGGACCGTTTTGGTTGAGTAGTTGTTACAGATTGAGATTGTTTGGTCGAGTCGGGTCACAGGGTAACGTACGGGCACAAAAAACGGAGCCGTGTTGCCACGACTCCGTTTCTCAAGAGGATGGGTAAGGGAAGCGAAATTAGTTCAGGTGCCAAATCTCGTCGTTGTACTGGGAGATCGTGCGGTCAGACGAGAAGGTGCCGGCGTTGGCGATATTGATGAGCGTCTTGCGCATCCAGGCGTCCTGGTCCTCGTAGTCGGCCAACACGCGCTCCTTGGTCTGGATGTACTCCTCGATGTCGAGCAGGGCCATAAACCAGTCCTTGCCCTTAATGTCATCGTGCAGGCGCTGCAGGCGCTCGACGTTGCCGGTCGCCATAAAGGCCGGGTTGGTGATGAAGTCCACCAGCAGTTTAATGCCGGGCTTGCGGTAGAGCACACCGGCGTCATAGGTGCCGTCGGCATAGAGCTGCTCGACCTGTTTGGACGAGGCGCCAAAGGTATAGATATTCTCGTCGCCCACGAGCTCGGCAATCTCCACGTTGGCGCCGTCGAGCGTGCACAGGGTTAGGGCGCCGTTGAGCATGAACTTCATGTTGGAGGTGCCGCTCGCCTCCTTGGAGGCCAGGCTGATCTGCTCGGAGATATCAGCGGCGGGGATCACGCGCTCGGCGGCGGTGACGTTGTAGTTCTCGATCATGACGACCTGCAGGTAGGGAGCCACGTCGGGGTCGTTTGCAATCCACTGCGACAGCGTCAAGATCAGATGGATGATGTCCTGCGCGATAGTGTAGGCAGGCGCCGCCTTGCCGCCAAAGATGATGGTGACGGGGTGCTTAGGTCTGTTGCCGTTCTTGATATCGAGGTACTTCCAGATGATGTAGAGCGCGAGCATCTGCTGACGCTTGTACTCGTGGATGCGCTTGACCTGGACGTCGATGATGGCATTGGAGGGAATGGTCACGCCCTGCTCGAGCGCCATGAACTGGCGCATGATGGCCTTGGCTTCGACCTTGGTGGCGGCCAGGCGCTCAAGAACGTCCTTGTCGTCGGCGAACTTGGCGAGTTTGCTCAGATCGCCGGTGCTGCGCCAGTCGGTGCCGATCACATCGTCGAGCAGGCTAGCGAGCGCGGGGTTGGCCCCATGGATCCAGCGGCGGAAGGTGATGCCGTTGGTCTTGTTGGAGAACTTCTCGGGATAGATTTCGTAGAACGGATGAAGCTCGGTGTCCTCCAAGATCTTGGTGTGGAGGGCGGCTACGCCGTTGATGGAGAAGCCAAAGTGGATGTCCACGTGGGCCATGTGGACGGTGTCGTATTCGTCGATGATGGCGACGCGCGGGTCATCGTGCTCGGCCTTCGCGACCTCATCGAGCTTGACGATAATGTCGGCGATGGCAGGGGAGACCTTCTGCAGGCTGGCGAGCGGCCACTTCTCGAGCGCCTCGGCAAGAATCGTGTGGTTAGTGTAGGCGACCATGGAGCGTACGATGGTCACGGCCTCGTCAAACTCGATGCTATGCTCGGTGGTGAGCAAGCGAATGAGCTCGGGGATGACCATGGTGGGGTGCGTGTCGTTAATTTGGACCACGGCGTAGTCGGCCAGATCGTGCAGGTTGCTGCCGCGCTCGATGGCCTCGTCGATCAGGAGCTGGGCGGCGTTGCTCACCATGAAGTATTCCTGGTAGATGCGAAGCAGGCGGCCCTGCTCGTCGGAATCGTCGGGGTAGAGGAACAAGGTGAGGTTCTTGGCGATCTCGGTCTTGTCGAAGTCGATGGAACTGCCGGGGACCAGGCCGTCGTCGACGCTCGCCAGGTCGAACAGGCGCAGGCGGTTCTTGGTGGGCTGGCCGTAACCGGGCACATCGATGTTGACGAGCTTGGAGGTAACGGCAAAATCGCCGAATTCGACGGTGTAGGAGCGGTCATCGTCGACTAGGATGTCCTGCTCACCGAGCCACTCGTCGGGGACGGCCTTCTGCTGGTTGTCGACAAAGCGCTGACGGAACAGGCCGTAGTGATAGTTGAGGCCCACGCCATCGCCGGTCAAGCCCAGCGTGGCGATGGAATCCAGGAAGCACGCGGCCAGGCGGCCCAGGCCGCCGTTGCCGAGCGACGGCTCGACCTCGAACTCCTCGATCTTGTTGAGGTTGTGGCCTGCGGCGGTGAGCTGGTCCTTAACCTCGTCGTAGATGCCGAGGTCGATCATGTTGTTGATGAGCAGCTTGCCGATCAAAAATTCGGCGGAAATGTAATAGAGCTTTTTCTTGCCGTTGTTGAGCGGGCGGGCGGCGGAGCGCTCCTGCACGAGTTTGACCAGCAGCTTGTAAACGCGACGGTCGTCGAGCTGCTCGAGCGAGGTGCCAAAAGACTGCTCGGCGAGTTCCATGAGGTTAATTTGGGGCATGTTTTCTCCTGTGATGGGTTGTTTCATGTCTGCAATTCATAAGAAGCCCGCGCGAGGGGATTGGGGTGGCCTCGCGCGGGAAAAGCGTTCGCGTCCGCACGGTGGGGAGGGGTTGGGCGCGGTAGCTCCTATTGAGGAAGCTCGATTTCGGCTTCCGACGGGATGCGGAAGTAGGTCTCGGTCCAGTCGGTGAGTTTGTGCTCGAGCTCGCGGGTGATGGCGCCGTCGAGCATGCGCCAGGTCCAGTTGCCGCCCAGCGTGGCAGGGGTGTTGATGCGCGCCTCGTTGCCCAAGTTGAGCAGGTCCTGCATGGTGTAGATGCACGTGTCGCTCACGCTGGCGGCGATGGCGCGGTTGAGTGCATCTGCCATGGGTTCGCCGGCCTGCTGATGGGTGTACAGGGCTGCCTGCTCGCGCTGACGCGGGGTGGCCGTTCCCTCAAACCAACCGCGCGCCGTCTCGTTATCGTGGGTGCCCACATAGGCGACGGTGTTGGCGATGTAGTTATGCGGCAGGTAGTACGAGTTGGTGCCCTCAAAGGCAAACTGCAGGATCTTCATGCCGGGGAAGCCCGAGTTGTCGCGCATGTCGATGACGCCGGGGGTGAGGAAGCCCAGGTCCTCGGCGATGATGGGCAGCGTGCCGAGCTTTTCCTCGAGCGTCTTGAAGAACTTGAGGCCGGGACCCTGCGTCCACGAACCGTAGGACGAATCGGGCGAGGAGAACGGCACCTCCCAATAGGCCTCGAAGCCGCGGAAGTGATCCAGGCGGATGACGTCGTACATGTCGAGGGCGGCGCGAATGCGGCCCTCCCACCAGGAGAAGCCGTCGGACTCCATGGCGTCCCAGTCGTAGATGGGGTTGCCCCAGTACTGGCCGGTGGCCGAGAACTGGTCGGGCGGCGTGCCGGCGACGCTCACGGGATTGCCGGCGGCGTCGATCTTAAAGAGCTCAGGCGTCGCCCACATCTCGACGGAGTCACGCGAGACATAGATGGGCAGGTCGCCGATGATGAGAATGTCGCGCTCGTTGGCATAGGCCTTGAGGCGGTTCCACTGGCGATCGAAGAAGTACTGCGTCATCTGGTGGTAGAGCATACGCGCCGGATGGTCGGCGCAGACCTTGGCGGAAGCCTCGCCGCGGGTGCGGAGCTCCGCGGGCCACTCCCAAAACGCCTTGAGACCGCACTCCTCTTTGACGGTCATGAACTCACAGTAGGGGATGAGCCAGTCCTCGTTGGCCTGGATAAAGTCATCGAAATCGGCCGGCTTGTCGGCGGCAAAGCGCTCGGCGGCGCGGTCGAGAATCTGACGGCGGCCACCAAAGATGGCACCGTAGTCGACATTGCTGGGGTCGGATCCCAGATACACGCCATCGATATCGCGCTGCTCCAGATACCCTGCCTCGATAAGCTCGGCAAAGTCGATAAAGTTGGGGTTGCCTGCGCGGGCCGAGAACGACTGATAGGGCGAATCGCCATAGCTGGTCGTCGTAAGGGGCAGAATCTGCCAGTAATGTTGTTTGCACGAGGCGAGAAAATCGACGAAGTCGTAGGCATTCCAGCCAAAGCCGCCGATTCCGTATGGTCCGGGCAGAGATGAGACGGGCATGAGGACGCCGCTTGCACGCTCCATGAATGCGCTCACCAACCTTCTTGTTGTGGGGTCGGCCTGCCGATGGGTGTGCAGTCCGCCTCCGATGTTCTGATTCGATACGCCTATTGTAAAACATGTTGTTTAAACATGTACAGGCAAGATAAAAAAGTTGGTCGATTTTCGGCGAATGGTTACATGCCATGAAAAAGCCCCGACCTCACAACGTGAGATCGGGGCAAGAGCGGTATGTAGGTTTTTGCTACTCGGCGTCGGCGAAGCCATTGGGGTTGTGGCTCTGCCAGTTCCAGCTATCGCGGCACATGTCCGCGATGTCGTACTGGGCCTTCCAGCCCATCATACGCTCGGCCTTGGAGGCATCGCACCAGTTGGCAGCGATGTCGCCGGCGCGGCGCTCGCGGATCACGTAGGGCAGCTCCTTGCCACAAGCCTTGGAGAAGGCGGCGACGACCTCGAGTACCGAGGTGCCGGTGCCGGTGCCCAGGTTAAAGATCTCGACGCCGGTCTTGCCGTTCATCCAGTTAAGGGCGGCAACGTGACCAGAGGCCAGATCGCACACGTGGATGTAGTCGCGCACGCCGGTGCCGTCGGGGGTGGGGTAATCGTTGCCAAAGACCTGAACGGCCTCGAGCTTGCCCACGGCAACCTGGGCGACATAGGGCACCAGGTTGTTGGGGATGCCCTTGGGGTCCTCGCCGATCAGGCCTGACGGATGAGCGCCGATGGGGTTGAAGTAACGGAGCAGCACGACGTCCCACTCGGGGTCGGCGGTGTGGACGTCCATAAGGATCTGCTCGATCATCCACTTGGTCCAACCATAGGGGTTGGTCGCGGGCTTCTTAGGATCCTCCTCGGTGACGGGCGGGTTGTCCGGGTCGCCGTAGACGGTCGAGGAGCTCGAGAAGATGATGGACTTGCAGCCATGGTTGCGCATGACGTCGATGAGCACCAGGGTGTTCTCGATGTTGTTGTGGTAGTACTCGACGGGCTTGCTCACCGACTCGCCGACGGCCTTAAAGCCGGCAAAGTGGATGACGCGGTCGATCTGATGGGTATCGAAGATCTTGTTCATCGCATCGCGGTCGAGCACGTTGGCCTCGTAGAAGGTGAGGTTCTTGGCGGCCTCGTCGCCCACGATGGTCTTGACGCGGTCGACGGCGACGGCGCTGGAGTTGGAGAGATCATCGACGATGACGACCTGGTAGCCACCCTCGAGCAGCTGAACGACGGTGTGCGAGCCGATAAAGCCGGCGCCACCGGTAACGAGGACGCAGGTGTCTTTGGGGTCGAGTGCTTTGGACATGTAGTCTCCTATCGAATCAGGAACACTTCTAGAGGGGAGTATAGCGCAGGCGGGGACGCCCAAATCGTGCGCAGTAGAAAAGCAGAGGATTATGTTAACGTACTCATAAAAGAGCTTGCGTACGCATAACCTGATCTTTGGCATTTGCTTACGAGCCGCCGACCTTGCAGTTTCCTGCCGTTCGTGGAAATCGTTGGGACGCGCCATATGTACGCTAATATGTATGAGTTGAGCGACATATAAATAAGCATGTAACGGAGTACATATGTCACCAAACAGCGATTCCATCCTTTCCCAGGAGCTCTCGCGCCGCACTGCCCTCAAGGCCCTGTTCGGCGCCGCTTCTGCGGCAGTTCTTTTTGGCCTGCCCGCTCGCGCCCATGCGGCGGAGGCTTCCAAAGAAACCACCGATAAACTGAATGCCGCCCAGGCCCAGCTCGACGAGGTTCAGGCCCAGCTCGACAGCATCGCAAATGAGTATGCGGCGCTGGCCAACAAGAATGCCCAGACCCTCAACGACATCGAGAATGTCCAGGGCAAGATTGACGACACGCAGGCCCAGATCGATGAAAAGAAGGCCGAGCTCAAGAAGAAGCGCAACGACCTTTCCGATCGCGTGGCCGCCAGCTACAAGTCCGGCGGCACGAACATCCTGTCGCTGCTGCTGGCCTCTGGCTCGTTTGAGGAACTCGTCGCCAACGCGCATTACGTTGAGAAGATCAACAAGAGCGACCGCGACGCCATCGAGGACATTCAGACCATCCAGGAAGAGCTCGATGCGCAAAAGACCGAGCTCGAGTCGCAGAAGGCCGACTTAGAGAAGCTCAAGGACCAGCAGACTGCCCAGATGCAGGACATGCAGGCCAAGCAGCAAGAAGTCCAGACCGTGCTGAACGGTCTTTCCGACGACGTCAAGGAGCTCATGGCTCAGCGCGATTCCGAGATCCTCGCTGCTGCCCAGGCTGAGGAGGCCGCTAGGAAGGCTGCCGCTGCCGCGGCTGCCGCGAACAAGAACAATTCCTACTCGGGTGGTTCGAGCTCGGGTGGTGGATCGTACGCGCCCGGAACTCCGCAGCAGAATGCCGGCTCGGGCAAGCAGCAGGCTGTCGTCAACGCGTGCTACTCCACGCCTTCGCCGGGTCAGAACTGGTGCGCGGCGTGGGTCACCAATGTCTTCCGTAACGCCGGCGTTGGCTACTTTGGAGGCAATGCGTGCGACATGTTTAACGCCTGGTGCTATAGCTCCGACCGCTCGGCGCTGCAGGTGGGCATGATCGTGGCCGATTCCTCGCACAGCGGCACGGGTGCTCCGGGCCTTATCTACGGTCATGTGGGTATCTACGTTGGCGGCGGCATCGTTATGAGCAACGAGGGTGCCATTACGTCTAAGTCGCTTGACTCGTTTATTAGCTTCTATGGCACTGGCTCTGGCGTGCGTTGGGGCTGGCTCGGCGGTATTGCGCTGTCGTAGCTGCGGTTTGAAGCAAGTTGGTCCGGGACTGGGGGCGAGGCATAAGGTTGCCTGCTCTACAGTCCTGCGCAAGACGAAGGCCACATTAAGTGGCCTTCTTTGCGT
>CABRZY010000013.1 GCA_902475475.1 uncultured Collinsella sp. | reverse complement strand
GAGCGGCAACCTGAGCATAGGACTCCTCGTTGCGCTCGGGGAAGTTTGCCAGCACGTGCTCGAACTTGGCAAAATCCTCATCCCAGCGCGTAGAAGGCACGGCAAAGAAGACTTGCTTGACCTTAAAGTCGCCCGACGCGAGCTCCTTGCGGAAGAGCTCGGCCACGGCCTCGGCGTCAAAGCCGTTGTTGTCGCAGCCCCAAGCGCCCAGCACGAGCTTCTCGCGACCCAGCTCGTCGCAGATGGCGAGCACAAAGCGGATGCGATCGCGCAGGGCGTCCAGCAGGGCATCGTCACCCACGCGATACTCCTGGCGAGCGCGCTTGGCGTTGGGCGCGGCGGCCACGATCACGTCGGCATACGCATGCATGTGGTTGCGGTCGAAGCGCACCGCAGGCACCACCAGCGCACGGTTGCGGTAAAGCTCGCAATTGATGTTGCGGCGACGGTTCTCACCGTACCATTTGCGCTGCTTATCGAGCACGTTGTACAGGTACGAATCGGCACAGAGCGTGGCCTCCTGGCCCAGATAGCCCTGGATGTAGCCACCGCCCGGGTTGGTGAACGAGGCAAAGGCGAGCACGGCCATGTCGCAGAACTGCGCGTAGCCTCGGCCGTTATCCAGAATGGCCTGCGTGGCAGAGGCGTCGAGCACGGTGACCTCGGGCAGGACCGGAGCGGGCTTTTCGGCGGCAGGCGCGGACTCGGCCTCCGCGGCCTCCTCTGCGGGTGCAGGCTCGGTCGTAACCTCAGTCTCTGCGGATGCAACCTCAGCGGTCTCGACCTCGGCGGCCCCAGACTCCTCGGCAATCTGTTCCTCGGCAGTGTCGGCCGCTTGGGCCTTAGCCTTCATCGCCGCGACAAAACCGGCAGGCATTCCATCGAACTCGCGCACGCCGGCAAGCGAGCGCTCGATATCCTTGGCGCACGCTTCGGACACAGTCGCCATGTGACGCTCGGCGGCCTTGGCACGGGCCTCGCGCTTGGGATTGGGCTGACCCGCTCGGTTGGACCTGCGGTTACGGTTCCTGTTGTCGACGTCTGCCATACGTGGCCACCTTTCCTGTCGCTGCCGCTATCGGTTTTTCCCATCCATGATACCCCGCCGCGTACAAAAAAGACGGCCCCGAAGGACCGCCTTTCGCATCGATTTGCCCGCACGGCAAGCACCGCCGCAATTCGCCACTAGTCGCGACGGCCAAGGATGTTCAGGATGCGCAGGAACACGTTGATAATGTCAACGAACAGATTGGACGCCATGAGCACGGCGTTGGGCAGCGTAGGCGGCACCGTCGTGGCAACATAGGTGTCGTAGCCAATAAAGCCGGCGAACACCACGATCACGATCAGGTCGGTGATGGACTGCGAGACGCCCATGAACATCAGCACGATCTCAACCAGAATAGTGGCGAGCAGAATGCCAAAACCGATGCCATATACGCGCTGGAAAAACTTGGGGAAGGTCACGCCCAGCGCGCCAAAGACAAAGGTGATGGCGGCCGTGGCGATAAAGGCAGTGTTGATGGTGGGCAGGTCGTAGTTGGCAAGGCCAAACGACGCGGTCAGGCCAAAGGTACTCGCAAAGATTACGTAGCCCACAAGGGACAGGCCCACGGACTGCTTGCTGGCGGCGGCCGACATCATGACCATGCCGACGATGGTCAAAATAAACGAGCCAAAGACCAGCGGCAAGGCTGCGCCGCTCATCATCATGCGCGCAAACGACATGGTGCTCGTAAAGTAGGCGCCGGCGCCCATGGCGCAAAAGCCCAAGAAGATCAGGGCAGACATGACAAGGTTGTACGCGCGCGGCGACATCTCCTTGGCACGGCTTGCACCGGTCTCGATGGGGCCGTTCTGATAGCCCTGGATATCGTTCATACTTCGTCCTTTCACAAAGCGCCGTGAAAGACGGCGCAGCAGATGACAAGATTCCTGCCATTGTACCCGAACGCCGTGCGTCCTTACCTACGGCGCTCGCCCTCAAGCGTACGATCAAACGCCCAGACCCACCAACGCATCACGTGGGCCTGCGAGCCGTCCGGCCGTCCGTACGCCTGGTCCTCCAGATACAACTCGGTCGCGTGCCCGCCAAAACGCACCTTATAGGTTGCCGTACGAACGCCGTGGACCGTCAGGCCAAAACCAGTGGACGAGACGATCTCGTCAATCGTAAAGCAGCGACCGTCGACCCAGCAGACGGTAACCGGCACGACTTGTCCGCCCGCGAGGATGCGAGCCACGACGTCCACATACTGCTTGTGCACGCGCCGAGTTTTGCCATCTGTCTGTCGATATTCCATACTTCCCATTATCGAACGCATGTTTGCATATTGTAAAGCGAACAGACTGTGGTTTTGGAATGTCGGAGCGAACGCGCGTGTCCGCATGGCGTGATAGCAAAAAGAACACCCACGGTCAACAGGGCTAATATTCAATTTTAGTGCCAAAAAATTACTTCTCCCATCAGAACTCGGCAAAGAAACCCGCAGGAGGTGATACGATTTATCATGTTTTTGTAACGTGTCTGCAAACTTCGAGAAAGCCCATATATGGACGTAACGTTCTCAACTTTCCTCGGCCAAATTGTGTCGAACCCAGTCCTTGCCGTCACCGTGATCCTCGCGCTCGGCGCCATCTTCGTCAATGGATGGACCGACGCGCCCAACGCCATCGCGACCTGCGTCACTACGCGTTGCATGCCCGCCCGCGCCGCCATTCTCATGAGCGCCGCATTCAACTTCCTCGGTGTGCTCATCATGACGCACTTTAATGCGAGCGTCGCCAATACCATCTCGCATATCGTCGACTTTGGCGGAAACAGCACCATGGCGCTCGCCTGCCTGTGCGCGGCCCTGTTCTCCATCGTCGTCTACGGCGCCACAGCGTCGCGTTTTGGCATCCCCACCTCGCAAAGCCACAGCCTTATCGCCGGCCTGACCGGTGCCGCTATCGCCCTCGGCGGCGCGAGCAGCGTCAACGTCCACGAGTGGATGAAGGTCATCTACGGCCTGGCACTCTCCATCGGCCTGGGCTTTGTCATGGGCTGGGTCCTGTGCAAGCTCGTCTCGATTCTTTTCGCCGCCGCCAACAGGCGACGTGCCAATGTCTTCTTTAAATACGCTCAGATCGCGAGCGCTGCGGCCATGAGCTTTATGCACGGCGCGCAGGATGGACAGAAGTTCATCGGCGTGCTCTTTTTAGGCGTGGCCTTTGCCAGCGGCCAGACGAGCGTCGGCGATGCAGGCATCCCCATCTGGATTATGCTGCTGTGCTCGGCCACTATGGGCATCGGCACCAGCGTGGGCGGCGAGCGCATCATCAAGTCCGTCGGCCAGAGCATGGTCAAGCTCGAAAAGTACCAGGGCTTCTCCGCCGACCTGGCGGGCGCCGCGAACCTGCTGCTTGCCACCCTTACCGGCATCCCTGTGTCCTCCACGCACATCAAGACCTGCGCCATCATGGGCGTCGGTGCCGTCAAGCGCCTCTCGGCCATCAACTTCGGCGTCGTCAAGGACATGATGTTCACCTGGTTCTTCACCTTCCCCGCCTGCGGACTCATCAGCTTTGTCATGGCCAAGCTGTTCATGATGTTCCTCTAGTCAAACCGAACGTCCATCTGGACCGCAACACTTCGCCCACCCGTCTTCGCCTCGAAAGGACCCACCCATGGCAAAGAAACCCGATTCGTTCTACTTTGACAACTACGTCGCCTGCGCCGACCTTGCTGTCCAGGCCGCAGAGTTGCTCATCAAGATTTTTGAGAACTTTGATCCCGCGCAGATCCACGACATGCTCGAGGAGATGCATGCGATTGAGCATGCGGCCGACAAGAAGCACCATGAGCTCGAGGATGCCTTGCTCACTGCCTTTATCACCCCGCTTGAGCGCGAGGATCTGGACCTGATGAGCTGCTCGCTCGACACTGTGCTTGACCGTATCGAGGGCGTCGTGCAGCGCGTCTACTTCACCAACATCCAGAGCATTCACCCCGATGCCATCGTCATCGCTCACAAGGTGACTGACGCCTGCCGCGCCATGAAAGACCTGATGGTCGAGCTTCCCAACTACCGCAAGTCCAAAACGCTGCGCGAGCTGGTCATCCAGATCAACACCATCGAGTCCGAGGCCGACGAGCTCTACATCAACGCCATGCGCAACCTGCACGTTAACGGCAAGGATCCGCTCGAGGTCATCGCTTGGCGTGACGTCTACGCCTTCCTGGAGTACTGCGCCGACTGCTGCGAGACTGTGGCCGATGTCGTGGATTCGATTGTCATGAAGAACAGTTAATTGGGGGTACGTGTCCCGGCGGCGAAGGGCCGGCCACGGTTTGCTTTCTCACTCCGGCTGCGTAGCAGAGTCGTTCGAAAGTAAACCGTGGCCGGCCCTTCGCCTTACGTACCACCATTGGAACTTTGGCTGATAGTTAGAGCGCAATGGGGGGTTGGCCGAGGGGGCCTTTAATACCCAATTGAACACTTTGGTATTCGGTGGGCGTTTGGGTGGATGGGGGTTTGGGTACCCTTTGGTTTACCTTGGATTGATTTTCTGACTTTGGAGGCTGGGGTATTTGGATCTGGCTCGGGGTCGGTATTCTTGTCGTGAGTTTGAAGATCGGGCTGTAGAGCAAGCTGTTGCGGATGCCATTGTTGAGGCTGGGCGTATTGCTCCTTCTGCTTGTAATAACCATCCAACCCGTGTGATGGTGTTGGATACGCCTGAGCTTCTGGAGAAGGCTGCTGCTTGTCAGCCTCGGTTTGCTCGTGATGGGTCTATCTTTGGCGCTCCGCTTATCTTCCTTATTTGCAGCGTTACCGATGATGCTTGGGTGCGCCCGTATGATCAGATGAATTCCAGCGAAATCGATACATCCATCGTTTGCGATCAGATGATGATGGAGGCCACCGAGCAGGGCCTGGGAACGTGCTGGGTATGCCATTTTAAGCCTGAGGTGGCACAGGAGCAGTTCAATCTGCCCAAAGGCGTTTATCCCTATCACATGCTCGTCTGTGGCTATCCTGCCGACCACATCGCCGATCCCGAGCATCGCGAGGCCCGTACCATTCCCCTCTCCGACTTCCTCCTCAAGTAGGTTTTGGGACATGCCTTAAAACCTACCCTTGACCGCTCACCCGTTCGCCGAGTTCTGCGCCATTATGTGCAGGGCTCGGTTTTTTATGTTACGCACTCCGGCACAGTCATAAAAAAGGACCCGCAAGCTGCGGGTCCTTTCTAGGCACTAAATTGTAGGCCGAATGTTAGTCCAGGTCGTCGGCAGCAAAGTTGTCGATCGGGGCGAAGGGATCGGCCACGGGGACAACCGGGTCAGCGACGGGCAGCGGCTCGGCGGGAACAGTCACTGCAGGAGAAGCGGCAGAACCGACCGGCGTGGAGGCCATCAGATCGGCCGGGAAGGAATTCTGGGCATCGTCCATGAAGTGCTGGATGAGCTTGAGATACTCTGCCTTGAACTCCTCACGGGAAGCCTTGAGACGATCGATCTCCTCGAGCTCGGCCTGCTTCTCGGTCAGAGCCTGGCGGATAACCTCGCGGGCCTTGGCGTCAGCCTCGTTGCGGATACGCTCAGCGTTCTCGTTAGCATCGTTGACGATAGTCTCAGCGGTCTGCTGGGCAGCGATCAGGGCAGCGGAAATCTGGCGCTCCTGAGCGGAGAAGTCAGGGGCGGGAGCAGCCACGGGGGCGGCAGGAACGGCCTGGGCGGTGGCATCCTGAGCTTGGGCAAGCTGAGCCTGCGCATCGGCAAGCTGCTGCTCGGTAGCAGTCAGACGACCCTTAAGGTCGACGATCTTAGCGAGCATAGCGTCAACCTCGGAGGACAGCGTCTCCAAGAAGACGTCGACCTCAGCAGGATCGTAGCCACGCTTGGCCTCAGAGAAAGTCTGAGCCTGGATGTCTGCAGGGGTAATAGCCATAACAAGTCTCCTTTTTCATCGCCTCGGCGCTACACGCCCGACGTAAGTTACTAAGACAGTTCTACACGAGTATACCTATAAGAAGCTGCAGAACCAGCCTCTGCACCAACTGCAACGCAATAATCGCAACGACCGGCGAAAAATCGATACCGCCCATCGGCGGGATGAAACGACGGAACAGGTTGAGCCACGGACCGCACACGCTATCAAGCACCGCGGCAATATCCTGAAGCAAACCACCCTGCTTCATGGGAATCCACGTCATAAAGCAGTAGACGACAATGAGCGTGGAATAGAAGTTGAACAGCGTGTTGACCAGCTGGACGATAGTGTAGATGTTGATGGGAATCTCCTCGTCTTGTCTTTACTTAAGGTAGCCGTCGGCACGAAGCTTCTTGAGATCGGAATCTTTGACCTCGCAACCGGCGGGCAGCACCATGAACACGCGGTCGCCCACCTCCTTGACCGTGGCACCCAGACCGCAGGCAAAGCCGTAAGAGAAGTCCAAGACGCGCTTGGCAACTTCGGTGCGTACGCCCACAAAAATCAGTGCGACAGGCTGCTTGGTGCGAACGCGGCGCACCACAGTCTCCACGTCGTCATAGCTCTCGGGGCGCAGGACATAGGCCGGCAGCTGCGGCGTGGCGTTGATGATATTGCTCGCATAGGCCGAGGCATCGCTCGGTGCAGGCGCGGGCGCAGCGGCGGCACGGGCGCGGGTATTCTCGGCGTAGCTCGACGGCGTGTCATAGGCACCGGGACGATAACCGCTCGCAACACTGTCCTGCGAGCGCGAAGGCGGGTTATACGTCGTGGCATGGCGGGAGTCATCGCCGACCAGCTGACCGGAGCGCGTATACACGGCAACCGACTCAGCTTCACCGCGGCGCGTCTGGCCAAGCAGACCGTTGCTCGGCTCGTCTTGGGTGTAGAAGCCCTCGCCCGAAGCACCACTGTAGCCGTTGTTCTGATAGCCATCGTCCCGCTGTAGCCGTTGCCCTGATAACTATCGTCATAGCCGTCATCGTAGCCGTAGTCGTCGTCCTGGCCATAACCCTGGTCGTAACCCTGCTGGCCGCCCAGGTGCATCTTATTTTTAATCTCGTCAAGGAAGCCCATGGTTGTGTCCTCTCGCGGTTTAGTGCAGGCGCCCCGATAATCAGTGCGCACTTCAGAGCCTTATTTTACTGCAAACTCCGGGCTAAATACTACCCTGCCCAGGCGAATGAGCGTAGAGCCCTCCTCAAGGGCAGACTCAAAGTCCTCGCTCATACCGCAGGAAAGCTCAGGCAGGTTCAAATCGGGATGCGCCGCCTCCAGCTCATCCCTCAGCTCACGAAGCCCCGCAAAGGTGCGGCGTGCCACATCCTTATTCCCCCGGGGCGCCATAGTCATAAGCCCCTGCACGCAAATTCCCTCAAGCTCCGCAAGCTCACCCGCGGCGGCGCGAATCTCATCGGGCGAAAAGCCTCCCTTCGACTCCTCACCACTCACATTGACCTCAATGAGCACACGCTGGGGGCCGGCGAGCTCGCCTGCCTCAATCTTGCGGACAGCACGGCTCGAGATCGCCTGCGCCAGATGCAGCGAACCCACCGAGTGAATCAGCTCGGCTGAGCCCAGCACCGCATTTATCTTATTGGTCTGCAGGTTGCCGATCATATCGAAGCGCACCTCGGGCAGCTCCGGATGCTCCGCCAGACCCGCGAGCTTGCGAACCAGCTCCTGCGGGCGGTTCTCGGCAAAATGGCGATACCCCGCCTGGATGGCGGCAACGGTCTCATCGACACCAACGGTCTTGGACACGGCAATGAGGCGCGCGGCGTCGTGGGGACGGCCTGCGCGATCGAGCGCCGCATAAAAACGTTCCAGAATCTGCTCGCGGCGAGCGCGCATCAAGTCCAAATAGTTATCCATTGCCAATCGCCTCCGCTGACAGCCAAACAAGTAGTCCCATGCTAACGCAAGAGCGCGGCCCCGCATGTGCAAGGCCGCGCTCACTTAGGTATTTACAATCTTTCGACGAACGGGGTTACTTACTCCTCGTCGTCCTCGCCATCGTCCTCATCCTCAAGATGATCGAGCAGGTAGCGAAGACCCTCGCTGACCTCGTTAACGGGCACCTTGGCAACGTAGCGCGCGTCGACGGCGGGCCTCATGATAACACCCTCGCCCGAAGGCACACGCATGCTCTCGAGCTCATCCTCATCAGTGCGGGCGATATCGCCGGCATTCATGCGTTGACCAGTCAACAGGAAGGTCAGACGGCAAGCGGCATCGATGGAAATCGAAGCGATGCGATCGAGGTAGCGCGAAACCATGATGGCGCGGCGCAGGTCGTCATAGTTGCTGTCGTCGTCCATAAAGTCGCCCGTATCCATACGGTTAAAGGTGCGGAAAAACTTCTCGTAGGCGGCGTGCACTGGCTCGTCCTCGACGGCCAAGTTGCAGATGATGGACATATCATTGGTGACGAGCGCGGAAAGCGAAGAGCCCAGCACCTGGTAGACGGCCTCAGCCTCGGCCTCGACCGTGCCGACAAGCTCCTTGGGCAGCGAGATGTCGGCCTTGATCATATGACGCGTGGCGCGGCAGATCTGACGGACCTTATCGGTCATGCGCTGCAGGTTAAAGTCGACGTAGATGATCGTCTGAAGCAGGCGGAAGTCGGAGGCGACCGGTGACTGCGTGGCGATCAGGTTGTAGCACACGGCCTCCAAGTTAGCGCAGCGCGCGTCAATCGAAAGCGTGCGCTTCTTGGTCTTGGTGGCGAGCTTGCGGCGGTCGTCGGTCACATAGGCCTTAACGGCATCGTGGAGGGCCAGATCGACGGCCTCGTAGATGCTCAGCATCTCGTGGCGGGCCTCGATGAGCTGACGGGAAAACAGTTTGCGCATGGTTCACTCCAATCAGTTGGGTGCGGTCATGCCGCCCGCACAGTGAATACGCACCGGACCAGATCCGATCGGCTTGGGACTAGTCGCACCGATCAGCCAAAGCGGCCGGTGATATAGTCTTCCGTCCGCGAGTCCACCGGACTGGTGAAGATCGCGTCGGTTTGACCATACTCGATGAGCGTGGCGGGCTCGCCGGCAACTTCCTGCAAGAAAAATGCGGTGTAGTCGCTAATACGAGCTGCCTGCTGCATTGAATGCGTGACGATGATGATCGTCATCTCGGGCGCCAGCTCGGCCATCAGATTCTCGACCTTAGAGACAGACGTGGGGTCGATGGCGGAGCAGGGCTCGTCCATCAGGAGGACATCGGGTTGCACCGCAAGCACGCGCGCGATGCACAGACGCTGCTGCTGACCGCCCGAGAGCGCCAAACCATCCTTGTTGAGCTGATTGGATACCTCTTTCCAGAGGTTGGCGCGCTTGAGCGATTCTTCCACGATGTCATCGAGGTCACTTTTGCTAGTCACGCCCTGCAGACGAGGGCCAAAAGCGACATTCTCGTAGATGGATTTGGGAAACGGATTGGGCTGCTGAAAGATCATGCCCACGCGGCGACGGAGATCGACCGGGTCGACGCCCTCGGCATAGATATCATTGCCGTCGAGCGTCATGGTGCCCTCGACGCGCGTACCCTCGATCAGGTCATTCATGCGGTTGATGCAACGCAGAAACGTCGATTTGCCGCAGCCCGAAGGGCCAATGAAGGAGGTGATGGCGTTTTTGGCGATGTTGAGGTCAAGCCCCGTCAGCGCATGAAAGTCACCGTACCAAAAGTTGAAATCCTTGGCCGTAATGGCCGCTTGCTCCAACGTGGGAGCGGACTGATAAACGGACATGGGACTCCTTAACTAGCGACGCTTGCGCGACAGGAAGCGCGCAAACAGGTTGAAGGCCAAAATGATCACCATCAGCAAGAGCGCGGTGCCGTAGGCTGCGTTCATGTTGATGCCGTCGTTGGCAAGCAGGTACAGATGGACCGTCATGGGGCGGCCGGAATCGAGCGGCGAAATAGGTAGATTGATGGCCTGGCCCATGGTGTAGAGCACCACCGCGGTCTCGCCAATGGCACGGCCGATGGCGAGGACGATGCCCGTGGCAATACGGCCAAAGGCGGAAAAAGGCGGAAGGAAGCACGATCTTAGAAACGACCTGCCACTTAGTGGCGCCCAAGCCATATGCGCCCCAACGGATATAGCGCGGCACGGCGCGAATAGCCTCCTCGGTGGTGCGCATGACGATAGGCAGCATCAGAAGCGCCAGCGCCAGGGCAGCCGAGACCATCGAAAGGCCCAGGCCCATGGCCTCGACAAACAAGGCGTAGCCAAAGAGACCCATAACGATGGAGGGCACCGAGGCCAAAGCATCGGCAGCATAACGGATGAGCTCGACGACCTTGCCCTGTTTGGCGTACTCGGCCAGATAGACGGCCGCTAGCACGGCGACCGGCGTACAGATGAGCATGGCGAGCGCCGTCACGTAGATGGTCGAGACAATCGTAGGCCAAATGCCGCCCTCGGCGTTGACACCCTGGGGCCAACCGAAGATAAAGTCGAGCGAAATATGCGGTAAGCCATTAACAACCACGTAGGCGATGATAGCGACCAGCACAAGCGTGGTGATGCAGGCCGCGGCGCGGAACACGCCGAGCATGATCTTGTTTGACAGGTCCTTGTTGATACGGCCCTTCTTACCGTGGGAAAGGGCACGCTTGATGCGCTCGCGCGACGAGGTCGTATCGACCGTCGTGTCAACGGAATCGGACATAGCCTACCCCCTCTTCTTCTTGGAAATCAGACGGACGATGCCCACCAGCATGGCGGAGATGATAAACAGGACCACGCCCATGCCGAACAGAGCCGAGCGGTGCAGGCCCGAGGAATAGCTCATGTCGAGCGCGATCTGGCTCGTGAGCGTCGAGATGGGGCTCGCAATGCTGTCGGGAATAACCGGAGCGTTACCCACGACCATGAGCACGGCCATGGTCTCACCGATGGCACGGCCCATACCCAGCACGATGGCATCAACGATACCCAGTTTGGCGGCAGGTAGCACGACCTTATAGATGGTCTGCCACTTAGTAGCACCCATGGCATACGATGCCTCGCGAATGCCCATGGGAATGGAATTGAGGGCATCGATGGTAAGCGTCGTGATGGTAGGGACGATCATGATGGCGAGCACGAACCACGCTGTCAGCGCACCAAAACCAAGACCACCGGTCAGTTGTGCGATAAACGGGCGGATGATGATCATGCCGAAAAAGCCGTAGATGATAGAAGGGATGCCGGCCAGCAGGTCGACGGCAGGGCTGATGAGCTTGCGCACGCGCTTGCCGGCGATCTCGACCAGGTATACGGCCGTACCCACACCTAGCGGCACGCCCATGGCGAGCGCACCGACGGTCACCAGACCTGAGCCGGCAAGCAGCGACATGATGCCGTAGTGGCCCTCAGAGGGCGCCCACGTAAAGCTAAAGAAGTCCGCCAGACCGATGTCGGTAAAGACGGGCAGCGCCGAGTACGTGGTAAAGACAAAAATCAGGATGACGGTAACGACCGCCAAGAACGCGCAGGCAAAGAAGATCCACTGCAGCGCCTTCTCCTTGATATAGGTACTGCGCGATACGAGCGCCAGCTCGCGCTTCTTGGGCGTCTGAACATTCTGCTCAGTCTGGGAGTTTTCCTGTGCTTCCATGCTACTCACTCCCCTTCTCGTCGTTGGTGACGGGGATAAAGCCCGCCTCACGAATCTGCTTGTCCATCTTTTCGGACGTCACGTAGTCGATGTAATCCTGCGCCTGCTGCGAAGGCGCACCCTTCACAAAGAAGTAAAGGTCGCGTGAGATGGGATAGCCGCCGCTCGCGACCGTCTTCTCGGACGCCTCAACATGATTGACCGAGACGGCCTTGACCGAGGTCTTGGCGTTGAGGCTATCGACGAAGCCCAGCGAAATGTAGCCAATGGCACCGCGCGAACGAGATACCACGTCGCGCACCTGGCCCGTGCCCGAAAGAACGGCCGAGCGGCGATCGAACGGGGTGCCGTCCATCACGATGGTGCGAAAGGCCTCACGCGTGCCGGACGCCTCATCTCGGTTGATGACCTGAATCCTCAGGTCCTCGCCACCGACTTCTTTCCAGTTGGTGATCTTGCCGGCGTAAATATCGCGGAGCTGCTCGGTCGAGAGGTTATCGACCGGGTTATCGTCGTTCACGATGACCGCGATACCGTCGTGGGCAATGACGATGGGAGTCAGGCCCAGATCCTGTTCGTCGGCATTGAGTCCACGGGAGGAGCTGGCGATATCGGCCGTGCCGGCGCTGACGGCCTCGATGCCAGCGGAAGAACCCAAACCGGAAACGAGCACGTCGATGCCGGTCTCCTCCTTAAAACCCTCGGCCGCAATCTCGGCGATAGGAAGGCAGGTCGTGGAGCCGGCGACGGTAATGGAAGAGGTAGAAGATCCCGAAGAACAGGCGCACAGCGTAAGCGTAAGCACAGCGGCGCTCAGGATCGATACGATCTTTCTCATAGCATCACGCCGATCGCAGCATGGCGCCCACAGGTGCCGTTCTCGTTACGGTAGGAATAAAAGCGGTCGTTCTGACGCACGGTCGAAAGCTGGGTATCCACGATATTATCCGCGTCGACACCGACATCTACCAGCGCCTCGCAAATGGCAGCGGAAAGATTGAGCATGCGAGAGGTGCTCGCATCGATGCACGAGAACTCGGCAGCAAAGCGATCCATGAGTTCCTGGGATACCTCATATTCGTCACCCAAGATATGGGGGCCAATATAGGCGGAAACGTCGCTCGCATCGCAGCCGGCAGCATCGCAAAGCGCCTGGCACGCCTTGGCAGAAATACGTGCAATCGTGCCCTTCCAACCGGAGTGCACCACGGCAAATCCGCCAGGGGCCACCAGCACCACGGGAACGCAGTCGGCAAAGCAGAGCAGCACGGGTACGTTATGCGCCGTACAGACGATGGCATCGCAGCCCTCGGCAATCTGCTCGCGGACGTCCTCAAGGTCATCGGCACCGTTCGAGGTCACCGCAACGATATGATCACCATGGACCTGATTGGGAACGAGCAGGTTGTGCTCGCACTCGGCGGCACCCATAGCCTCGAGCGCACGACGACGATTTTCTTGAACAGCAAAGGGGTCATCGCCAACATGCGAGCCCAAGTTGAGTGAGGAGTACGCATCTTCGGAAACGCCACCGGCGCGCTCGGTGAAGGCAAAGCGAACATCGGATGTCGCGCCCTCCACCAACGTAACTCCATCATGGTCGACACGCGAAACTTTGTCCGCACGTGCTGCCATACTAAAGCCTCCTAATAACACAAGTACCGCGGCATCGCCGCTACAGCCCGCGTTTATACGGCTGTCATACTTCTCTAAAAGGATACCTGCTGCGCTGGAGGCAATCGTAAAGGGAACGTAAAGAGATTGGAGGTTCTAGTTTACAAAGTCGAAATAAAAAGGGCGCGTCCATACGGACACGCCCCTGTGCACAACAATGCAAAGAACGACTTAGAAGCTACCGCGCTTCAGGAAGTCGGGAAGCTCGAACTGATCGTTGCCGAAGTTAGGAAGCTCGGTGCCACCGACGTTGCGGGTCGGAGCGGCCTGAGCCGGGCTCGTGGCAGGAGCGGTGCGCTGCGGCTCAGCGGAGGCAGCGGCCTTGCTCTGAGACTGCTGAGCAGCAAAGAGCTCGTCCTGACGGTTGACGTTGGAGTCGGAGAAGCCCGTAGCGATGACGGTGATACGCACCTGATCGCCCAGGGACTCGTCGACAACGGTACCGAAGATGATGTTGGCCTCGGGGTCGACGGCGTTGGCGACAACGTCGGCGGCGTCGCTGATCTCCTGGATGCCCAGGTCCTTGGAACCGGCGATGGAGAGCAGCACGCGCGTGGCACCATCGATGGAGCTCTCGAGCAGCGGGCTGGAGATGGCCTGCTGGGCAGCGTCGACGGCACGGGTGTCCCCAGAAGAGGTACCGATACCCATCATGGCGGTACCGGCCTGCTTCATGATGGTCTTAACATCGGCGAAGTCCAGGTTGATGATACCGGGGACGGTGATGAGGTCGGTGATGCCCTGGGTGCCCTGGGAAAGGACGCCATCGGCAATCGCGAAGGCCTCGAGCATGGTGGTCTTCTTCTCGGCGATGTCGAGCAGCTTATCGTTAGGGATGACGATCATGGTGTCGACGCAATCGGAGAGGGTCTTAATGCCCTCCTCGGCGCTCTTCTTGCGCTTGCGGCCCTCGAAGGTGAAGGGCTTGGTCACGACGGCGACGGTCAGCGCACCGACCTCGTTCATCGCGATATCGGCAACGATGGGAGCAGCGCCGGTACCGGTGCCACCGCCCTCGCCGCAGGTGATGAACACCATGTCGGCGCCAGCGAGCGCCTCGGCAATGTCGTCGCGGGACTCATCGGCAGCCTTGCGGCCAACCTCGGGGTTGGCGCCGGCGCCCAGGCCGCGGGTAAGGTCGGTGCCGATGTGCACCTTGATATCGGCATCAGAGATCGCGAGTGCCTGAGCATCGGTGTTGATGGCAACAAACTCGACGCCGCGGATGCCCTCTTCGATCATTCGATTGACCGCGTTGGTACCGCCGCCGCCGACGCCGACCACCTTAATGACGGCAAGGTAGTTGTTGATCTCTGTCTCGTGCATGTCGGTCCTCCGAACAAAGGTTATAGCCATAGCATGGGTCGACCCCTGCGCACATTAACCTTCAGGTTGAAAGTAAATGCAAAGGTAAACCGTATTATGTTTGCACATTATGAACGTATCAGTCAAATAATTGACCGTGAAAACCAAACAAACCAGATAAACGGCGTGGTATGGCCCCTCAACAAAGCATCAACCAGCGCTACGAGGTCGGAGCGTTCCTAAATGTATAGTTACCCGGAGAGCGCACATTGATATACGTTACGCCCTCTACCTGCGAAAGCAGCTTGGTGACTACGCGCTCCTTCTTGACGATATCGTTCGAATCGCCCAGCGACACCTCAATGCCGTTATTGAGGTTTGCCGAGATGGCTTCGACCGAAGGCGTGGAAATATCCTTGACTTGTCCCAAGAACTCGCTCGAAAAACCACGCACATAATCTAGGCCGGCCTTAACGGCCTTGGAGCTCACCGCCTGGCCGGAAACCGGAGCGACATCCGCCGAGACATCAGTCAACAACACCGCGCCATAGTGCTTAGCGAGCGCCAGTGCGGCATCAATGCCGGTCAGGGTATTTGAGCCCTGCCCCGTCGTGATGACGTTGCCCTGATCGTCCACTTCGACCGACGTCGACAGCGGGGCGATCCAGGTGTCATCATCCCCGATGGCCCAGGCAAGGTCATCGGAGCTGATATAGGCAATTGCGATGACCTTGCGCTCCATCGGCGTAATGATGAGCGTATGTGGGAACTGACGCTGGACATCCACGCCCGAGACCCACGGGTTCTGCTTGAGGTCCTCGGTAATCTGGTCGGGATCGACATTAAAAAGCGACGTTCCCTCGGGCAAATCGATCAGCTGGATAGCATCGTGCTTCGTCACATGCTCGCTGCCTTGAATCTGAATATCAGTGGCGGTAAACAATCCAGAGTTAATCACCACGATGGCAACGACGACGAGCACGGCCAAGGCGGCCAGAACGCCGCCCACGATTTTGCCTTTGCCTGCAACGACAGAAGCGGCGTCTGATGTTCTATTTGCCATCGCCCCAAGTGAAGACAACGGGTTGACACCTTTTTTACTCGAAGGCTTCTTGGCGGTAGCCGGCACCGATGTCAGCGAGCGCGGTTTCGATGCGCCCAGCGTGCGACCCGGACGAGCCGCATTAGTTCCCGTCAAGGGCTTAGGAGTTGCCATGGGACGGGCAGGCTTGGCGCCCATAACAGGCTTTGACGTCACCGAGGGACGCAAGGACTTTTTTGCGGCCGGACGATTACCGAGCTGCGAGCCGACGACCGGACGACTGGTCTGTCGAGCATGCCCGACAGACTTAGAGCGCGCGACGGTATTGCGTTGAGGTTTGGCAGGCGCGCCGGAACGCCCTCCGGCGCGGCGGAAGGTGGGTTTCGATGCTCTAGAAGCCGAGGAATTTAACTTCCGGTCTGAGCTCGATGCCATACGCCTCCCTCACCTTTCCGTGCACATGTCTGATAACCGCGGCAACGTCATCGGCCGAGGCGGTTCCGTTATTAACGATAAAATTAGCGTGAACGGGCGAAACTTCTGCGCCGCCAATCGAAAAACCCTTTAATCCACAATCCTCGATAAGCTTGCCCACACTCGCATCGGGCGGGTTACGAAAGACCGACCCGCAGGATGCGCGACCCATGGGCTGCGTACGCTTGCGCCTCGTCAGGTACCGTTCCATGCGCTCGCGAATGTCGGCCTTGGGCGCCGGTTTAAGCTTAAGCACGCACTCGAGGATGATCTCATTGCGGGGAAGGCTACATTCTCGGTAGCCCCAAGTGATCTCGGACCCCGCATAATGCTTGATACCGGATGCCGGGTCAAACGTTACGACATCCTCAACCAGCGAGCCAATCCACTCGGTCCGTGTGCCGGCATTCATAGATATCGCACCGCCAACCGAACCAGGGATGCCAACGGCAAACTCAAGGCCCGAGAGGCTACGCGACAGGGCATCGTTGACCAGGCGCGCAAACATCACGCCCGCACCGACCGTCAGCGTACAACCGTCATCGGCAACAACCGTGCGCTGAAACTCACGTCCGAGCGAAATGACGGCCGATCTCAAGTTTCGCGATAACCGCCATCGGCAACCAGCAGATTGGAGCCCTTGCCTATGATGACCCACGGCACCTGCTCACGATCGAGCACCGCCACGGCGCGGCGGAGGGCATGATAGCTATGGCACGTCACAAAGAGGTCGGCCTTGCCGCCGATACGATAGCTCGTATGACGCGCAAGGCGCTCGTCCTCGATCACATCCGTGTCGATCATGCCCGAGAGCGCCATGACGGCGTTAAACAGACCCATTAGACTTAAGCGTCTTTCTTGGCAGTCAGATACTCAATGAACTCGGGACCGACGGTCGTAACGTTTCCGATCTCAAGTTTACCGGCACCCATGGTGAGCAGCAGGTCGCCCTCGCCCACCATCTGCTCGAGCTCCTGATTGAGCTCAAGACGACTGGAGCAGTACACGACCTCCTTGCCAGGATGCTTGGCGCGCACGGTATCGGCGAGCATCTTAGAGGTAACACCCGGAATGGGCATCTCGCCAGCCGAGAACACATCAATCAGCAGCAGTTTATCGGCATTGGCAAATGCATCGGCAAAGTCGTCGCACAGGGCCTGCAGACGCGAATAACGGTGCGGCTGGAACACGACGTCGACATGCTTGTAGCCCAGCGACGAAGCGGCAGCAAGCGTCGCCTTGATCTCGGTGGGGTGATGGCCGTAATCATCGACCACGGTAATGCCATCGATATCGCCCACGTGGGTAAAGCGACGGCGGACGCCCTCAAAGCTCGAGAGCGCCTTGGCGGCGGCGTCGATGTCAAGGCCCAGGACATGGGCGACGGTGAGCACCGCCGTGGCGTTGAGCATGTTGTGGCGACCGGGATTGCTCTTGATCTCCACGGCATGCTCAGTGCCGTCCTCAAAGCGAACGATAAAGTCACTCTGGATGCCCTTGACATCCGGGTGCATGCAGACGATGTCGTTGCTCTCGGCAAAGCCGTAGGAAAGCACGCGTCGACCGGCCGTGGAGATCAAGAGCAACCGGTCGACTTGGCGAGCTCGACCAGATGCGGGTCCTCACCGCAGACGATGACGGTGCCGTCCTCGCCCACCAGGCTCATGAATTTGGCGAAAGTTGCCTCGATCTCCTCGATACCCGAGTAGTGATCGAGGTGGTCGGCCTCGACGTTGGTCACAATGACCACGTTGGGGTTCAGGAACAGGAAGGAGCTGTCGGACTCGTCGGCTTCGGCGGAGTCCAACCCCGAGCTCGT